>CAXTVE010000006.1:0-15054 GCA_964247485.1 uncultured Propionibacteriaceae bacterium | reverse complement strand
CCCCCCCCCCCCCCCCCCCCCGGCCGCCCCCCCCCCCCCCCCCCCCCCCCCCCCCCCCCCCCCCCCCCCCCCACGACCGGATGGCGCGGGTGCCCAGGTTAGGCCGGCGCGGGGGATCCGACCCTGACCACCGGGTTGACCAGGGTCGCCACGCCGTCGACGGTCACGGTGACCACGTCGCCCGGCTGGACGGTCACGTCAGCGCCGGGCACCAGCCCGGTCCCGGTGAGCAGGACCGCGCCGGCCGGGAACGGCAGCGCCAGACCGAGCCAGCCGACGAGCTCGGGGAAGCTGCGCTGCATGGCGTCGCTGTCGGGCCGGCCCGTGAACACCGTCTCCGCGCCCCGGTCGATGCTGACCGACACCCCGAGCGGTAGCGGTGGCGCCTCCCACACCGGCGTGATGGCGGAGCTGAGCGCGCAGGACGCCTCATAGACCTTGGCCTGCGGCAGGTAGAGCGCGTTCTCCCCCTCGATGGAGCGGCTGCTCATGTCGTTGGCGGCGAGATAGCCCACGATCTCGCCGGCGGCGTTGACCACCAGGCCGATCTCGGCCTCCGGCACGTCCCAGCTGGAGTCGGCGCGGACACCCACCGGCTGCTCGTCGGTCACCACCCGGCCCGCGGTCGCCTTGAAGAAGATCTCGGGCCGGGGGGCTGAGTAGACGTGGTCGTAGAGGCTGTCGTTGCCCGACTCCTCGACCCGGCCGTCCCGGCTGCGGCGGTACGTCACGCCGGCGGCCCACACCTCCTGTTCGTCGACCGGGGGCAGCAGGTCGGCCGCCGACAAGGGCACCGCCGAGCCCGCCGCCTGCTCGACCGTGGCCTGCGCCTCGTCCAGCGGCAGGGCCAGCAGCTCGGCGAGCGACAGCGGCAGCGGAACCACCTCCGACGCGTCGGGAGACCGGCGTACGCCGAGGGTGGGCCGGCCGTGGTGGCGGAAGCGGACGAGGGGCATGTCACTCCTGTTCGCCGGCGGGCAGCAATGGGCGGGCGGCAAAACTACTCGAGCCGGCGAATCGCAGCGTACCGATGGAGGCCGGATCAGTGGTGGTGCCTCAGCCGCCCACGTCCGCTGACCGAGAACGGATGGCCTGCTGTGGTGCGGTCGTCGACTCTCGGCTCCGGAGCGTCATCGGCACGTACTCCACCCCGGGCCGCGGATCGGCATCCGTGAGGCGCTCGATGGCGCGCCATCCCATCCGGTGGAGTCCACGGTCGATCGTGGTCAGCTTCGGCTTGAGCCAGCTTGCGAGTTCGGACCCTTCGAAGGCAAGGACCGACACGTCGTGAGGAATCTGCAGGCCTGCTTCCTGTAGCGCCTGGTAGGTGCCGAACGCGGCCCGATCGTTCATGCAGATCAACGCGGAGGGCCGCAGGCCGACCTTCAGGGCGGCGGCGACGGCGTCGTAGGCCGCCTCAGGTTCCCAGGCACAGTCCAGCGCGCCGGTCAGGTCCACACCTGCGCGCCGGAGGGTCTGGCGGATCCCGCGCTCGCGGTCGCGCCCCGGCGCGTAGAGGTGGGGCGCGCGGTCGCCCACGAGATGGATGCCATCGCCGACACCCGCATCGAGCAACACCTGGGCAGCGATGCGTCCCGCATCGACTTCGTCGGGAAGTACGGCAGCCATGCCGCTGCCGCCAGCACAGTTCAGCAGGACGACCCGCCCGGGCAGCAGCTGTTGTGGCACCCGAACCTCGCGCGGGTAGACCGTCGCGAACACGAAGTCGGTGACCTGCTCCAACAAGAACTCCTCGATCAGCGCCGCCTCGAGGTCGGGGTCGCGACGCGTCTCGCCGATGAAGGTCAGCCGTCCGTGATGGGCCGCTGCCGCGAGGCAGCCGCCGACGAGCTCACCGCCGTAGGGTTCGGTCACCAGGGTGTCCGAAATGATTGCTACCGGGCGGCTGACGGCGGTCCGAAGGCTGCGAGCCATCAGGTTGGGCCGGTAGTTCATCTCGGCGGCGGCCCGCCGCACCTTGTGTCGCGTCTCCTCGCTGATCCGCATCTCTTGGTCCTGACCGCTCAGCACGTACCCGGCGGTGGTCTTCGACACGCCGGCCCGCTCGGCCACCTGGACCAAGGTGACCCGGGGCTCGGTCATGCCGGAAGTCTGTCACGGCGGACTCGATCCGGCTCTTGACAGATGCGTCGAGGCCCGACAAAACTCCTTGCTGGAACATTCCAGCAGGACGAGGCGGGCGTACGGGTCCGCGAGGGGGTGAGGCAATGACGCCGACAGCGGTGGGGCGCCGAGTACGGCTGGCGCTCGTCGGCCTAGCAGTTGCCGCGGTGGGGGCGACGGCCCTGCCGGCGCAGCCAGCAGCCGCGGATCACACCCCGTTGCCGGACACGGTGACGCTGGTGGGCTCGCTGCAGTCGGAACTGGGCTGCCCCGGGGACTGGCAGCCGGAGTGCGACGCCACCCAGCTGCAACCCGTGGCGGGTGAGCCAGGGGTCTTCCGCGGCACGTTCACCGTCCCGGCGGGCGGCTTCGAGTACAAGGTCGCGATCAACGAGTCATTCGATGAGAACTATGGCGCGGGCGGGGCCCAGGGCGGGGCCAATATCCCGTTGACGGCGCCGGGTGGTGAGGTGACCTTCACCTACAACCGCACCACCCACGTCATCACCGATGATCTCCCCCGGTCGGTCACTGCTCAGCAGGCAGCGCACTGGGTCACCCGCGATCTCATCGCCTGGGACCTCCCAGCTGAGCGGGAGGGGTTCAGCTATCGCCTGTATTGGGCCGCCGAGGGCGGCCTGACGAACGACGACGGCACCATCACCGGTGGGTCCTCGTTCCCGCTCGAGCTGGTCTCCTCGGGGCTGCCGGCGTCGGTACGAAGGGAGTTCCCGCACCTGGCCTCCTACGAGGCGCTCCGGGTGCCCGCCAGTGTGCAGAGCCGTATCGAGGCGATCCTGACGGGACAGCTCGCCGTCGCGGTGTTCGACGCGAACGGCGGGCTGGTGTCCGCGACGGGAGTCCAGCTGCCCGGCGTGCTGGACGACGTGTACCGCGGGGCGCAGAGGCGCAGCCTCGGCCCGACCTGGCGTCATGGCCGACCGACGGTGGCGGTCTGGGCTCCCACCGCGAAGAGCGTGACCCTGCTGCTGGACCGGGCCGGCACGGCACCGGAGCGCAGAGTCGCGATGCGTCGGGACACGAACGGCGTGTGGAGCGTTCGGGGAACCGCCGCCTGGCGTGACGCCCGCTACCTCTACGAGGTCACGGTGTACGCGCCCACCACCGGAACCGTGGTGGCGAACCGGGTGACCGACCCGTACTCGGTGGCCTTGACCACCAACTCCCAGCGCTCGGTGCTGGCCGACCTGGACGACCGGGCGCTGAAACCGGCCGGCTGGAACCGGCTCGCGAAGCCGGCCCTGCCGAAGCCGGAGTACTCGTCCATCTATGAGCTGCACGTGCGCGACTTCTCCCTCACCGACGAGACCGTTCCCGCTGCGCACCGGGGTACCTATCTGGCGTTCACCGACCGGCAGAGCGACGGGATGCGGCACCTGCGCCAGCTCGCTCGGTCCGGCCTGAACACGGTGCACCTGCTTCCGGTCAATGACATCGCCACGATCGAGGAGCGCCGGTCCGAGCAGGCGGAGCCGGCATGTGACCTGGCCGCCCTGCCGCCCGACAGCGAGCAGCAGCAGGAGTGTGTGGCTGCGGTCGCTGAGCGGGACGGGTTCAACTGGGGCTACGACCCGCTGCACTACACCACCCCGGAAGGTTCCTACGCCACCGATCCGGAGGGCACCCCGCGAACCCGCCAGTTCCGCCGCATGGTGCAGGGACTCAACGGGGCCGGGCTGCGGGTGGTGATCGATGTCGTGTACAACCACACCCCGGCGGCGGGGCAGGATCCCAAGTCCATCCTCGACCGGGTGGTTCCCGGCTACTACCAGCGGCTGAACCCGACCACCGGCTCCGTCGAGACCTCCTCCTGCTGCGCCAACACCGCGACCGAGCACGCGATGATGGAGAAGCTGATGATCGACTCGGTGGTGACCTGGGCCAAGGAGTACAAGCTCGACGGGTTCCGCTTCGACCTGATGGGTCATCAGCCCAAGGCGGCCATGGAGAACCTGCGACGCGCCCTGGACAGGCTCACCCTGGCCGAAGATGGTGTCGACGGCCGACGCATCTACCTGTACGGGGAGGGTTGGAACTTCGGCGAAGTCGCCGACAACGCCCGCTTCGTCCAGGCCACCCAGCTGGAGATGGCCGGCACCGGGATCGGCACCTTCAACGACCGGCTCCGCGATGCCGTTCGCGGCGGCGGCCCGTTCGATGAGGACCCACGCATTCAAGGCTTCGCCTCGGGCCAGTACACCGACCCGAACGGCGCGGCCGTCAACGGAACCGCGGATGAGCAGAAAGCGGCACTGCTGCTCAACCAGGACCGCATCAAGGTCGGGCTGACCGGAAACCTGCGGAACTACCGCTTCGTCGACCGCACCGGAGCGACCGTGACCGGAGGTGAGGTGGACTACAACGGCCAACCGACCGGCTACACCACCGACCCCCAAGAGGTGGTCAACTACGTCGAAGCGCACGACAACGAAACCCTGTACGACGCCCTCGTCTACAAACTGCCGACCGACACCCCGATGGGCGACCGGATCCGGATGCAGAGCCTGGCGTTGTCCACCACAGCGTTCAGCCAAGGGGTGTCGTTCTGGCACGCCGGCGGGGAGATCCTGCGCAGCAAGTCGCTGGACCGGAACAGCTACGACTCCGGTGACTGGTTCAACGAGCTCGACTACTCCTACCGGACCAACGGGTTCGGTCGGGGGCTGCCCCCGAGGCGGGACAACGAAGCCAAATGGCCGTACATGCGGCCGCTGCTGGCCGATCCCGGTCTGAAGCCGGCGGAGGCGGAGATCCGTACGGCGAAACAGCAGGCCCGCTCGCTCCTGGAGATCCGAGAGAGCTCGCCCCTGTTCCACCTGGGCACCGAACGGCTCGTGCAGCAGAAGGTGTCGTTCCCCATCGGCGGTCCCAGTCAGACCCCGGGCGTCATCGTCATGCGCATCGACGACACGGCCGGACCGAATGTCGACCGCGCCCTGAAGGGTCTCGTGGTGGTCTTCAACGCCTCTGATGAAGCAACGACGCAGACGGTTGCGGCCACGGCAGGCCAGCGCTACAGCCTGCACCCGGTACAGGCCAACGGAAGCGATCCGGTCGTCAGGACCGCAACCCACAACCCCGGGAACGGACAGTTCACCGTCCCGGCCCGCACGGTCGCCGTCTTCGCCCAGCGCTAGCGGATCAGTAGCCGTGCCTGGCCCGCCGGGCACCGGCTACGCCCGTGGAGCGCATGCTCGCCCTACCTGCGGAACGCCCGTTGGGCGAGCATCGCGTCGTCCGGCCTCGTCGGGCTGGTCAGCGACGGCTCTCCTGGGTACCTGTCGGACGTCCACCACCGGAGAAGTCGCTGGGCGCCGCCCTGTCGGGTCGCCGGCCGCACCGGCTGCCTACCTCCAAGGAGAACCGATGCCCCACGTGCTGATCTCGGGCGCCAGTGTCGCTGGTCCGGCCCTGGCCTTCTGGCTCCACCGCCACGGCTACGACGTCACCGTCGTCGAACGCTCCCCCGAGCTGCGTGAGGGCGGGCAGAACGTCGATGTCCGCGGCGCCGGCCGTGAGGTGACCCGCCGGATGGGCCTGGAGAATGCCATTCGCGCGGCCACGACCGGTGAGGCCGGCGTGCGATTCGTCGACGCCGACGACTCCACCATCGCCTCGTTCCCCGCCGGGACCAGCGACTCCGGCGGCGCCACCGCCGAGCTGGAGATCCTCCGTGGGGACCTCGCCCGACTCCTCGTGCAATCCACTCAGGACGACGTCAGCTACATCTTCGGCGACCACATCACCGCGCTCGACGACCGCGGCGACGACGTCGACGTGACCTTCGCCCACGGCCCTGGTCGCTCGTGCGATCTGGTCGTCGCCGCCGACGGGATCCGCTCCGCCACCCGGGCCCTGGTGGTCGGCGAGGAGGCACGGATCAAGCCGCTCGGGATGTACACCGCGTGGCTGACCATCCCGAAAGCCCCCTCCGACACCAGCTGGGCCCGCTGGTTCAACGCTCCCGGCGGTCGGACCTCGACCATCCGACCCGACAACGCCGGCACCACCCGCGCCACCCTCTCGTTCATGTCCGAACCGCGCGGTTACGACGACCTCGACGGCAACGCGGTCAAGGCCCTGCTGCGCGAGCGGTTCGCCCAGGTCGGCTGGGAGGTGCCACGCATCCTCGACGCTCTTGACCACACCGACGTCTACTTCGAGGCCATCGGCCAGGTCCTCGCCCCGCACTGGTCCAGGGGCCGCATCGCTCTGCTCGGCGACGCCGCCTATTGCGCCTCACCCATCAGCGGCATGGGCACCAGTCTTGCCATCACCGGCGCGTACGTCCTCGCCGGCGAGCTCTCGCGCAACACCGACCACACCCGAGCCCTCGCCGCCTACGAAGCCCTCATGCGCCCCTACGTCCGGCAAGCCCAGAAGCTTCCCCCCGGCACCCCACGGGTGGCGAACCCTGAGACCAAGGCCGGGATCGCCGCACTCAATGTCGCTGTTCGGATCGGATCAAACCGGGTCGTGAGCCGACTCGCAGGAACGCTCTTCACCCCACCCGCGGACAACATCGACCTGCCCACCTACCTGACGACTTGACCCGCGCTCAACGGGCCCGGCCAGCAACGCAGTCGCCTGCGGCCCCGGATCACCGGTCGAGCTCACTGCTCCGACGGATCTGCATGACAGCATCTCTCCATGACTGATCCGGTCACCGCCGCTGCCGCTGAACTCACCGAGACCGAGCGCGCAGTCCTCGGCCTCGGGTCGACGACCGAAGCAGCGGAACTCTTCGGTCGATACGCCGGCCAGGCCCTCGGGTCTTCTGTTGCCGCCGTCCGCTTCCGAGCCGGTCGTATCGACGTCGTCTGGGGCGTCGAGCTCGACGACGGACGGGACGTCGCGCTCAGGGCCTACCGGCAGCCGGTTGATCTCGACGCGTTGCGCACCACCCGAGACGCACAGCGGACACTTCACGCCGCGGGCTTCCCGTGCCCACAGCCTCTAGCCGGGCCAACGGACGTGAACGGCCAGATCCTCGCCGCGGAGACGCTGATGGCCGACGGCGTGATGCCGGACGGTCACGACCCCGACCATCGCCGACTGCTGGCCGAAGGCCTCGCCGAGCACATCCAACTGCTCCGAAACCACCGAGACCTCCTCGACCGGGTCGGACCGGGCCCTGCGTGGTGCCAGTACCACAACGGGCCGTGGCCGACGCCCCACGACTCCATCGTCAACTTCGACTCCGCGCCGGAGGGTTACGCATGGCTCGACATCTTCGCCCGTCGGGCAACCACACAGATTCTTGCCCACCGCGACCCCGACCGTGTCGTCGGGCATGCCGACTGGTACGGCGGGAACACAGCCGTGGCTGATGGCCGTCTCGTCGCCACCTTCGACTGGGAACTCGTCAACGACGCCGAAGCCGTCATCGCTGGCTTCACCGCCGCATGCTATGCGGCCAACCCGACCGGTCCCGGCGGCCTGTCCTCCCCAGAAGAGGCCGCGACCTTCCTCCAGGACTACGACGCCGCCAGAGGCATGCCGACGAGCAAGGCCGGACAACGAGCCGCCGCCGGGGCTGTTGCCTGGATCCTCGCCTTCAACGCTCGCTGGCAGGTTGGCCTTCTCAGTCACGGAAAGGCTGATGCGGCCACCATCGAACTCGTCAGCGAGCGGGGCGACGACTACCTCAATCTCGCCTGGTGACGGCGCCACACCGAGAACGGACCTGCACCCGTCATCGACGTCGAGCCCGCCAAGGACCCGCCGGTCGATGATCTGCCTCCTTGGCCGGAGGCCGACGACGAGTGCACGGGAGACTGAGCAGGTCCAAGACTTGTCCCGTGGCCCGCCGTCCACGCATCGGCTTGTCGCGTCTGATGCCTCTTGGGATGATGCCCGACATGGGCCGACAGTTGATCCGTACCGACCGCGCCCCCGGCTCCTCCCTCTACAGCCAAGGTGTCCGGGTCGGCGATCACATCTACATCTCCGGAATGACCGGCACCGACCCGGCGACCGGTGCCCTGGCCGGCGGGACGATCCAGGAGCAGACCCGCCAGGCCATCGTCAACTGCCTGGCGATCCTGGAAGCGGGCGGCGCAAGAGACGACGACATCGTGGAGGTAGGGGTCCTGTTGACCAACCCAGCTGATTTCGCTGGCCTCAACGAGGAGTACGCCCGCGCGTTCCCCACCGATCCGCCCACCCGCTACGTCGCCAAACTCGGCGTCGAGCTGCCCGGGGTTCTGGTCTCTCTCCGGATGACCGCGATCACCTCCTGAACGGGGCGCGCCAACCCCGAACGGACCTTCGAACCGAACACGCCTCAGCGCAGGCCAGACAACGTGAGACGGCCGCCGGTGACCGTGCGGGCTATCGACGATCGCCCTGCCCGACCTGTGCCATGGCGCCTGTTCGTTGATGCTGTCCGGCGGCGTGCCCGTCGAGGTGGTCCAGATGATCCTGGGTCATTCTTCGCCGGCGGTCACTCGACGGGTGTACGCGCACCTGACGCTTGACGGTGCAGCACTCCAGGCCCTTCGAACGGACCGCTCCTCGTTAGGTCCGGGGCCGCCTGGGACGGGCGGCACTCAGTCCGGTGGCGATCAGCTGAGCCGCAGCGTCGATCTCGCCGTCGGCGTCCTCCTGAGACCCAATCCGGAGCATCTCGTGGATGAGACCGACAAACAGTCTCGCCGCGGTACGTCCAAACCGTGGCTCCACCTCTGGACTTCGCCGGATGAGTTCGCCCTCGATTAGGTCCTCGACGTCACCGAGAATCGGTCTGCCGCTGCCGGCGAGTTCTCGACCGACACGTTCGGTCAGGTCCGGCCGAACGAAGACTGCATGCGCAATCGCCACAGCATCGTCGTCGAGCATCACCTTGCCCACCTCGACGAGCAGCGACTCGACCGGAAGCGACGCACACTGCTGGACCCGGTCCGCCACCCTCACGGAGGACTCGGACAGTGCGGCGGTCACCACTTCGAGCAGGACCGCGTTCATGTCGGAGAAGTGGTTGTAGAGCACCCCGACGGATACCCCGGCCTCGTCGGCGAGCGCTCGGGCAGTGAAGTTGCTGGGCCCGCCACGGATGAGGATCCGCGCTTGTTCAAGCAGCCGGTCCCTCAGTGTCGGGTCGAACACACCCCGTGGCATAGGTCACCTCTCTCTTGACACCGTGTTGAACAAGTGTTCATTCTAGCTAGATGAACACCCGTTCAATGCAGCGACCGACCAGTGCTGTCTACACCCGAGCCGCCGGACCGTTGGTGTTGGCCGGTACCGCCCTCCTCCTTCTGACGGCGTTGTCGCATCCACCGAGCGGCCGAAACGTGCTGGATCCCGGAGCCTCGGTCGGGCACGTCTGGTATGCCGCGCACATCGCCGGCGTCAGCGCCTGGCCGATGATCCTGGTCGGCCTGCGCAGTCGTGCGCCGGCCCCTAGAATCCACGTTCTGGATGCGCTGGCGTTCACAGCTGCCGTCATCGGCGCCGGCGCAGCAGTCATCTCAGGGATCTTCGGAGGTTTCGTACGACCGCGGCTGGCCGCCGTCGTGACGGCTGCACCGCCGCCGTCTGGTGGCCCCTGGGAGACGCTGTACGACTACAACACGCTGGTCAATGACACCTTTGCCGATGTCTACCAGCTGGCTATCGCAGTGGCAGTTGGCCTCTGGTCGGTCACCCTCGCCCGCAGCGCCAGAATCGCCGAGCAGGCGCTGGGTTGGTTTGGACTGGTTGCAGCTGTCAGTCTCGTCGTCCTCTACCCCACCGGACTCGTCTCTGTGAACGCCGAGGACTTCCACGCATTCGTCGTGATCAACCTCGTCCTCGCCGCCTGGCTGCTGGCACGGGGACTAGTGATCATCACCGGACGCGATGCAGCGCGGTGAGCAATCGGTGAGCATCGACCCAGAATCCGACGGTTGAGCGTCACCGACCCGGACGCCTCAAAGCGCGAACGTCCTGGTCAAAGGACATTCGGGGCAGTGGTGGCAGGTATCGGGTTCGAACCAACGTAGGCGATGCCCGCAGAGTGACAGTCCAGTCTTGAAACCGACCATGACAAGTGAGAAACGTTGATGCGACGCGCCCCGGCGGGAACACACGTTAAAACTGCGGGCCCTAGCAGGGGCGCTCTGCGCCCACCTCGTCACGGGTTGGAACAATGGCCGGCATGGACGGTCACCGGCCGGCATTCACCCCAAGCAGGGGTCTGCTGATGTGGGCCGTGTTAGGCAACCGCGGCGTTCGAGCGGCGCTACTCGCTGCCGTGCTGTTCGGTGCCGGCACACCCGCAACGAAGCTCATGCTCGACGGAGTCACCCCATGGCTGCTGGCCGGTCTGCTCTACTGCGGCTCCGGCCTGGGGCTCGGCCTGATCCGGCTTGTCCGGCGATCGCCCCGTGTTCAGCTGGCCCGGGCCGATTGGGCGCCGCTGGCCGGCGCGATCGTCTTGGGGGGCATTGCGGCGCCGGTGCTGATGATGCTTGGCCTCACCCGGCTAGCGGCGTCGGGGGCGTCGCTCCTGCTCAACGCCGAGGGCGTATTGACCGCCGTGCTGGCCTGGTTCGTGTTCAAGGAGAATGTTGACCGGCGGGTCGCCGCCGGCATGGTCGCCATCGTCACTGGCGCCATCCTGCTCAGTGTGCCCACCGGCGCCCAGCTGGGTACCGTCTGGCCCTCCCTGGCCGTCCTCGGAGCATGCCTCTGTTGGGGGCTGGACAACAACCTGACCCGAAAGGTCGCGCTGGCCGATGCGACCTGGTTGGCCGCCGTGAAAGGCTCTGTCGCCGGCCCCGTGAACCTGATCCTTGCATTCAGCCTCGGCGCGCAGCTACCTGACGCCGGCCACCTGGCCGGTGCGCTGGTTGTCGGGTTCTTCGCCTACGGCGTCAGCCTCGTGTTGTTCATTACCGCTCTGCGTCACGTCGGAACCGCCCGCGCCAGCGCCTACTACTCCATCGCCCCGTTCTTTGGCGCCGGCTTCGGCGTCGCGCTCGGTGACCTGGTCACCTGGCCGTTGCTGGTCGCGGCCGCGTTGATGGGGGTTGGCGTTTGGCTCCATCTCACCGAGCACCACCAGCACCACCACCGGCACGAGCAGTTAACGCACACCCATCGCCACACCGACGACGAGCATCACCGACATGGCCACCCTGAGCTGGTCGCAGCCGGCACCTGGCACACCCACATGCACACCCATCAGCCGGCCGACCACACCCACCCGCACTACCCAGACGCTCACCACCGCCACGGCCACGGACACCGATGAAGCGCGTACGGACCTGACCGCCCTACGGTGCCAAACTCCCAAATGTGGGGCCTGGAAAGGTCATCGCTGCCTACGCCGAATTCGTAACGATGAACGTCATGGTCGCCTTCTCCCAGTCCAATCGATTCGCCTTCCACCCATCAGAGGCTGTTGCCTAGTGGTGGCCGGTGGCTTCGTGCTGGACGTGGCTGGCTTGCTCGAACTGGAAGGTGGAGTGCTCCACGCTGACGGGAAAGTGCTCGGCGACACAGCTCTGCAGGTCGTCGAGCAGGGTCGCGAGGTGGCCGTCGTAGAAGCATTCGTCGTCAACGACGACGTGTGCGCTGAGCACGGGCAAACCGGTCGCGATCTGCGAGGCGTGGAGGTCGTGAACGGTGCGGACGTGCGGCACGTCCATGATGTGCTGCCGCACGCTGTCCAGGTCGAGGCCGGTCGGTGTCGACTCGAGCAGCACCCGTCCGGTGTCGCGCAGCAGAGCCAGGGTTCTGGGGAGGATGAGGGCGCCGATGAGAAGGGAGACCACGGCGTCGGCGCGGGTCCAGCCAGTCGTGGTGATCACGATGGCGGCCACGATCACGGCCACGGAGCCGAGGGCGTCGTTGACCACTTCCAGGAACGCGGCCCGCAAGTTCAGGTTCGATGACCGACTGGTCGCCAGGAGCGTCATCGACACGACGTTGCCGACCAGGCCGACGATGCCGAAGGCGAGCATCCCGGTCGAAGCGATCTCGGGCGGCTCGAACAGCCGGCGGATGCCTTCGATGACCACGTACACACCAACGGCTAGCAGCAGCACCGCCTGGGCCGTCGCCGCCAAGGTCTCGGCTCGCTGAAAGCCCCAGGTGCGCTGGTCGGTGGCCGGCTTGGTCATCAGGTGCGCGGCCAGCAGGGCCATCACCAGGCCGGCGACGTCGGTGAGCATGTGGCCGGCGTCCGCGAGTAGCGCCAGGCTGCCCGTGATCACCGCACCGACGACCTCAGCGACCAGCACCGTGGACGTGATCGCCAGCACCACGGCGAGCCGGCGGCGGTGGCCGAATCCGGTCGCAGCTGCGCCGTGGTCGTGGTCGTGGCCCACCGATCAGCCCTGCCGGTGCTCAGGCTCAGCGGCGGTCTTGCTGGCCGCGCCGCAGCAGACGTCGTTGACGTCGGCCTCGCAGCCGCAGTCGTGGTCGGCGTGTGCGTTGGGGTGAAGGGAGGCGACAGGGCTGCAGCAGCTGTCGCCGCGCCAGGCCTGGACGCCTTCCCGAACGGCGACGCCGGCGATGGCCAGGCCGGCGATGGGGTCGGCCCAGGACCAGCCGAACAGGCTGTTCAGGCCCAGGCCGACCAGGAGCACGGCCGACAGGTAGGTGCAGAGCAGCGTCTGCCTGGAGTCCGCCACCGCCGAGCTAGAGCCGAGTTCACGGCCGGTCCGGCGTTGTCCGTACGACAGCAGCGGCATCACAGCCAGGCTGACCGCCGCGAGGACCAAGCCGACGGTCGAGTGCTCCGCCTCTCCACCCCCGATCAGGGACCGCACCGATTCGACGGTGACAAAGGCGGCCAGGCCGAAGAATGAGAACCCGATGACTCGGAGGGCCGCCTTCTCGCGCGCTTCCGGGTCGCGGCCGGCGAACTGCCAGGCGACAACGGCCGCCGATGACACCTCGATCACCGAGTCCAGGCCGAAGCCGATCAGCGCGGTGGACGACGTCTGTACACCAGCAGACAGCGCGACGACGGCCTCGATCACGTTGTAGGTGATGGTGGCGGCGACGAACCACCGGATACGCCAAGCGAGCAGAGCACGACGATCTGGGCTGAGTCCGAGCTGCAGAGTGGTCACGCCATCATCGCCTCGGAAACGGCCGGTGCGTCATGCTCGCCGCCGCAGCACTCCGGGTCGACCACGAGCACCAGGGCCAGCAGATCGGACAGAGCGTGCCCGATCCGAGAGTCGGCCAACTCATACCGGGTGCGCCGGCCTTCTGGCGTCGCCGCGACCAGCCCGCAGCCGCGGAGGCACGCCAGGTGGTTGGACATGATCTGCCGGGAGACCCCGGTCGTAGTTGCCAGGTCCGCCGGGTACGCCGGACCGTCCCGCAGCAGGAGAAGGACCCGCGTCCGCGTCGGGTCCGCCAGTGCGTGGCCGAACCGGCACAGCGCATCCGTCGACGTCGAGAGCTGCACGACCAGAACAGTACATACACTTCTGTATTCAGACAACGCTGAATCAACGAGACTGACCGACCACGGGTGCCGTGGGAACGCATGGGGAACAGCCAGCCGGACAGGGGGCGAGATAGCGAGGCCCGAACACCCCTGGTCGGAACGGTGTTCGGGCTGGTGTGGCAGGTGTTGGGTTCGAACCAACGTAGGCGATGCCGGCAGATTTACAGTCTGCTCCCTTTGGCCACTCGGGCAACCTGCCACGCTGCGCGGACCGGAACCCGGCAGCGAGGAGTAACCATAGCAAGCCGCGCGGAGCCCGGAGAACCCTTTGGCGTACGCGTCGGGAGAAGTTGGGCAGAATGTCGGGTTGACGGCGACACCGCGGGAACGCGGCAGGAAGGCGAGGAGAGAGCCATGGCATCGGAGAGCTCGTTCGACGTGGTCAGCAAGGTCGACCGGCAGGAGGTCGACAACGCGCTGAACCAGGCGGCCAAGGAGGTGCGGCAGCGCTTCGACTTCAAGAACACCGACGCCTCGATCCGCTGGTCCGGCGAGGCGATCGAGATGGAGGCCAACTCCGAGGAGCGGGTCAAGGCGGTGCTGGACGTCTTCCAGTCCAAGCTGATCAAGCGCGGCGTCAGCCTCAAGGCTCTCGACACCGGCGACCCGCGGGCGTCGGGCAAGGTCTACAAGATCACCGCCAGCACCAAGGAGGGCATCACCACCGAGAACGCCAAGAAGGTGACCAAGCTGATCCGCGACGAGGGCCCCAAGAACGTGAAGGCCCAGATCCAGGGTGAGGAGCTGCGGGTCAGCAGCAAGAGCCGCGACGACCTGCAGGCCGTGCAGAAGCTGATCACCGACGCCGACTACGACTTCGCGGTGCAGTTCACCAACTACCGCTGAGCCGGGCTCCAGCCCCGCGGATACGCAGAAATCGCCTGGACGGCAGCCGCCGGTTGAGGCCAGGCTGACGCCCGTGACCTCACGCATCAGCCACACCACCCTCGACGCCATCGACGCCTACGCCCAGTCCGTCTGGTGGGGCCGGGTCCTCGGCATGACCGAGGACCCGCAGGACCCCAACGAGCCCGGACACGAGGAGTGCATGATCTTCAGCCCGGACGGGCGTACGCGGGTGCTGTTCATCGAGGTGCCCGACGCCAAGACCGAGCTCAAGAACCGCGTCCACTTCGACCTGCGCCCGACCGACGGGACCCGGGAGCAGGAGGTCGAGCGGGTCCTCGGTCTCGGGGCCACCGTGGTCGCCGACCGCCGCCGCCCCGACGGCTCCGGCTGGTTCACCCTCGCCGACCCCGAGGGCAACGAGTTCTGCATCCTGCGCAGCGACCTCGAGGTCGACGACCCGTACGCCCACCTGGTCACCTCGGCTGGCGCCTGACTCTGCTACGCGCGTTTCACCGCCGGCCAGCGGGTCGCGGCGTGTCGAGCCGAGTCGCGTAGCGTTCTCAGGCGTCTTGGCCTCGCACCGTGCGCTCCGGAGGTGAATGCTCGGT
>CAXTVE010000005.1:0-23761 GCA_964247485.1 uncultured Propionibacteriaceae bacterium | reverse complement strand
CATAGCCAGATGCCCTGAGGGCTAGCACCAGCCGGTCATTGCCTCGACTCTCCTCTGCTTGTTCTGCTTGGGAATTGGCCCCGGCGTTTCGTAGCTGCTGTCCAAAGTGGGGACGTCAGGGGCCGGGCTTGTCACGGTTCGTGGCGTGGTGAGCTCGGCCGGATGGCTCGATAGACGTAGTGGAGCTTCTGGTCGACGGGGTTGTCCGGGGTCATGGGTCCTTCGGCGATGCGGTGGAGCCCAGCCGTCTCAAGGGTCCGCCACGAAGCGGTGTTGGCGGCGACGACGGCTACGAGGACGGCTTGGGCGTCTGGGTAGCTGACCCACGTGTCATTGACGGCCTGCCGGACGAGACGGCTGCCGATTCCCCGGCGGCGGTAGGAGGGGTCGCCGATGAGGTAATCAAGTTGTACGGCTTGGTCTGGGACTTCGACGATGGCGGAGAACTCGGCGAGGTCTTCGGGGTAGTCGGCGATGACGGCGCGCTGTAGCAGCCCGATCGGCCGGTTGTCGAGCAGGACGACGAGGTCCTCGCCCGGCTCAGCGCCCCGGAGGCTGGGCCCGAACTCGCGTTCGATCCCGGCGGAGGTGGCGTCGAGATGCCACCACCGAGCTACCTCCGGTTCAGTCAACCATTCGAAGAGAACCGGGACGTCGTCGGCGGTGAGGGGCCGCCAGGTCAGTCGCTCTTCCTCGGCTCGCAGAGCCTGGTCGCGCCGAGGCTGGTCGACGAAGGCCGGACGTAGATCATCAGTGGACATCAGGACCTCACGGGATTGGTGATACTGCGAAGCCCACCGGTCGACACCTGACCAAACGTCGGAATATCGATCTGGTGGTCTGGGGGGCCATGAGACGGTCAGACCGAGTCGTTTGTGATCAGTTGGCAGTGCTCCCTCGTGGCGTATCCCGGGCAGGTTGACCGTCTGGCCAGAGCCTGGCAGCACCGACGAAACCTCGAACTCCGCCTGCCTGCTCTCGTCTGATCGATGGGACCGGTCATCGCAGGCCCTCCCGGAAGCCCTGCCGCCACGATGGGAACCGCGGTTGCCAGCTCAAATCCTGCCGGGCTCTGGCGTTGGCGAACCCGCGTCCTTCGGTCATCATCGTCACCACCACGTCGCCGGCCAGCAGCCGGGCCAGCCACACCGGCACCCGCAGCGGCGGCTTGCCGCCGGCGCAGGCCGCCAGGTGCGGCAGCCATGCGCTGGCTGGCGCCGGATCGTCATCGCCGACGTTGAACACCCCTTGGGCCTGCTGCTCCACCGCGAGCACCGCGGCGCTGGCAGCGTCGTCGAGGTGCAGCCAGGAACTGTGCCCGGCGCCGGACCCGACCAGCGGGAACTGGCGGCGGCGGACCAGCTCGACCTGGTCGTCGGTGGCGCCCGGCCCGTACAGGGCGCCGTATCGCAGCGCCGCCCCGCCGGCGTCGAGGACCGCCTGCTCCAGGTGCATGACGGCCGCCATCACCGGCGCAGCCGGTGTGCCGGTCATCGGGTCCAGCGGGTCCTGCTCAGTCTTGACCCAGCCGCCCTCGCGGATCCCGTTCCAGCTGCCGTAGCTCTGCGCCACCACCGTCGCGACCCTCGCCGCCTGCGCGGCGGCCAGCAGATGGTCGGTGCCCTCGGTGCGCAGCCGGTTGGTCACCGCGAACCAGCGGTCCATGTGCTTCATGTCGGCCCGGCCGCCGTGACCGGGGGAGATCCCGGTCATCTGGTGTACGACCGCGTCGGGGCGGGCCGCCACCACCGCCTCCTTGACGGCTACGGCGTCCAGGCCGTCCATCAGCACGGGCTGGGCGCCCAGCGCTGCCAGCACCGCCAGACCGGCTGTCTTGGTCGTCGTCGCCGTCACCTGGTGGCCCCGCGCCACTAGCTGCGGCACCAGCCGCCGACCCCCCCCCCCCGCCCCCCCAGCCCCCCACACCCCCATGTCATCGCGCTCCTTCAAAAGTTGACCCGTCGCACCTGAGACGAGCGAACCCGGACCGACTGTGACATTCGAGCCGCCCAGGAGAAGGGCTGCGCCGCGGGCAAGGATGCCGCGCGGACGGTGCCCGGGCGCGCGGCCTTCGTCAGTTCAGCCAGGTTGCGATGGGCAGCTGGCGGTGCTGTGCCCCGAGTCCCGTTCGGCCAGCCGTTTGAAGGTGAGCAGTTGCTTGCGCATCATCACCAGGTCGCCCCAGGCCAGCAGCGCGGCCCGCACCCTGTCCGGGGGGGTGGCCGCCGAGACGACGGCCCGCCCCAGCAGACGGGTCCCGCCCTCTCCGGGCTCGACTGCCCACGTCACGGCCAGTGGGCCGAACAGTCGGGTCGCCGCCGGGAGGCCGCGCACGGTGAGCTGCGAGCCCGGGCGTACATCAACGATTTCGAAGACCCGGTGCAGCGGCTGTCCGACGGCGATGTCGTCGGCGCCCGGCGTGAGGATGCCCGGACTGCGCCGACCGCGGTTGTCGATCAGGTCATAGGAGTAGGGGGCCACCGACACCTGGCACACCCAGCGATAGACCAGCTGGGCTGGCGCGGCAACGCTCACCGCCCGCGTCATCCGCCGCACCGGGCCAGCCACCAGAGTGTCGGCGGGGTAGCCGCGTGCATGCTCGGCGGCGGTCGCGCCCCAGCGGTCCGGCCAACTGGTCATCGCTCACCTCGGGTTGGTAGGTGAATGCTGCAACACCGCACTGCTCCCTGGCGGCCCATGCGGGCCGCCGGTCGTCCTTTGCCAAGCTGCTCGGTCTGGACCCCACCACCGTCGAGCGTTGCTGGCCTTCGTTGGCCGTCGGCTGCCTCATGGGCCGTCAGCCGCCTCATCAACCCACCGATGTGTCGTGAGGGCTGGCAGTCCCACCGCTTGGATTGCCAAGGGTAGTAAGTCTGACGGGGCCAGGCGTGTCCGGCTCTTGCGAATCAGGGTACCGATGCTGAACCCATCGCATGCCGGACATAGAGACGAATGCGGTGGCCCGGATTGCGTGGAAGAAGGCGGCTGAGATCCATGGTTCTGTGAACTCTGCTCTCGCGGTGATTGTCGATGTGACGCGTTGATGCCTTCGGCACTAAGACGAAAGACCGCGCCCGTCGGTGACTGACCTGGTAGCGGGCTGCAGCGACGGGGCCAGGGCTGAGGAAATGGTATGACCCACGACGTCGCCGACTCGTTATTGCTGAAAATGGAGCCGCAGCGCGGCCGCGATGATCTCGGGCTTGCCGTAGGTTTGTGCGGAGTCGTGGTTGAGGCCGGGCAGGCCGAGGACGGTCGAGTAGGGGATTGCCGCGTGCAGGGCTTGGATGCTGCCGACGAACATCGGGTCAGTATCTAAGCCGTACACCAGGAGTGCGTGGGCGCGGAGGTTCCTGTACTCGTCCAGCGTGCCCTCCGTGTCCAGCACCGGCTGGAACTCCTCGGGTAGGCCGGCCAGCAGCTCCCTCCAGGCCACGTGCTGGGCAGTGGACCGCTGCGAGCGAAGCAGGAAGTTGACCAGACCGAGACCGCCCCGCGACGTCAACAGCCCGATCGCCGCGCCGGCGCAGGGCGGGGACTGCCCACGGTCGACCTGCCGGTCCATCATCATGCGGGAGGAGAAGGCGACCGCCTGCCCGAGACGCCCGCTTCGCACCAGCTGTTGCATCGTGGTGAACAGGTGCCGGACGGCGTCATCGTGAGGCCCGCCCCACAGCAGGAGCGGTTCGTAGGCGGCGACCGCGCGGACGGACTCGAGCGCGATGGCCCCGTGCAGCGCGAACAAAGCGCCGTTGGCCGGGCCGAAGACGTACTCCGCCCCGGTGTCCTGGACGACGGCCGCGAGGTCTTCGTCCTCGCGCGCGATGCTGTACTCAGTACCGTATGGTCCGCTCATGCCCCGTCCGCGCCGGTCGGCCAGGTACACCGTGAACGCGTCGGCCAGCGCCCGACCCAGCCTGAGCATGTGGTGGGACGCGTTGACCCCGCCGTGCAGGAGAACCAGGCTGGGACCCTGCCCGAGCCGGCGATAACCGATCGTTGTGCCGTCAGCCGAGGTAACCGTGCCAGTCGTGGTTTGGTCGATCGGGCGTCTCACGTGCGTGCCTTCCTTCAGCCCGCCACGACGGCCCCTGGGTTCGGCGGGAACAGAATTGTGGAGAGCCGTCATGTCTGGCAGACGTCGCAGGCGTTCGCCTTGTGACATGCCGATGCGACGACCGCCGGGGCCCCGTTTTGGGGAGCAAGCCGCCGTGGAAGGCTGCCCGGCTCACCATCTCAGGGGCGGTCCGCTGAAAGCGATGAATGGGTTGTGACCAGCCGCGGCGTCGTGGTGGTGCTCAAGCGCAACTCGACGTCGCACACCGGCTCCTCATCACGCCATCAGTTCGCGCGGATCAACCTTCCCCTCATTCGAGAGCTCGACCGTCTATCTCCCTCAGCACCTGGAGGTCGTCATGCCCGTCACCCACGCCGCGACTGCGGTCTCGTCGAGCTATTGGGAGTCGTGAACACCAGGTCAGCGGCTCGGGCGAACACCTCAGCCCGTGACCGGCCGGCGTGCTCGGCGGCGAGGAAGTGCTGGCCGATCGCGGCGCAGAACGCTAAGAAGCTTCGAGCCTCTACCTCGGCCGGGTCGCTGACGACTCCGGAGAACGACTCGCGCAAGAACGCCATCCGTTGGTTGTCGACCCGTTGGAGGCGGGCGGCGACGCGACGGTCGTTGCGGGCCCACGACCGAATCGCAAGATCAATGGCCAGCAACCGGTCATTGGAGAAGGTGAGGGCGCCTGCCTGGCGAGCCCGGGCCCTCGGGCTGGTCGGCTCACTCTCCACCCGCTCGAGCACGTCGTGGACGCTCTCGCGTTCCCAGAGGTCAAGCATGGCGTCCAGCAGCGCCTCGCGATCTGCGAAGTACCCGTAGAAGCCGCCTTTGGTAACCCCGAGGTTTTTCGCCAACGATTCCACCCGGACTGCGGCGATCCCGCCGGTGGTCAGGGCCTGTAGGCCGGCCTCCACCCATGCCGCGCGCGTTGTCCGCACTCTGCCCATAGCGCTCCCTGCCGATCCTGATCTTCGAATGTATACGCAATCGTATCTGAGTCGAGTCGCGGGAAGCCCCGGATGGCCTCGCCGCGCACCGGCCGGCGGAGCCTCGGCATCTATACGGTTTCGTCTAGATCGTGGTATCTTCTATACGCCACCGTATAGAAGGAGGGGATAGTGCTTCACTGTGGTCGCGCCGGCGTCGGGCAGGGCTCGTCCGATCAGGTCGAAGACTTCGAGCGGCTTCGGCCGAGGTTGCTGTCGATCGCCTACCGCATCGTGGGTAGCGCCGACGACGCCCAGGACGTGGTGCAGGATGCATGGCTGCGATCTGCGGCGTCTACCGCCGTCGTCGTGTCGCCGGAAGCATTCCTGACCACCGTCGTCACCCGACTCTCGGTCGACCTGCTGCGCTCGAGAGGTCGCGAGCGGCATAGGCAAGATCAGGGGCGCGGGTACTGGCTCTCAGCACCGCCGCCGAGCGAACCGGACCCTGAGCGTTCCGTCGAGCTTGCTGAGACCGTGTCGACCGCGGCGCTGCTGCTGCTCGAGCGGCTCACCTCGCTCGAGCTGGCCGTCCTTGTCCTCCGGGATGTGTTCGAGTTCGACTTCACCGGCATTGCCCAGGCCCTTCATCGGTCTCCGGCGGCATGCCGACAGCTGGCGGTTCGGGCCCGGCACCACCTCGACGACGGCAGTCCCCGGTTCGCGGTCGATCGGCGGGAGCATCGAGAACTCGCCGCCCGTTTCCTGGACGCCGTCACGCAGGGCGAGGTCGGCGTCCTCCGGGACCTCTTGGCCGAGCGGGTCCTGGCCACCGCAAAACCTAGCGGCATTGGTCTCGGAACCGGTAGCCAAGCGGCGGTCGCCTAGCATCTCATCCATCGCGGCCAACGTCTGATACTCAGGTCAAAACCGGGCCGCAGTGCAAAGCCTGGAACACAACCCCTTCGTCTAAGTCCAGGATGTGCACGGGTCCCGCCAACGGGGACCGCGGGGCCATGTGCGGGCAACTCGAGGAGCAGTGTCCTCTGACACTGCTGGCGAGGCACCTCCGCATAAGGTCGCCCATCGTCGACCCACCGCAATCCCTGCGCCGGAGGCAGGTCCCAGGTTTGACCCCCGATATGAGCTCCTGCTGAACCTGGCCAGCAGACTCGTATGGCCTGGTGGTTGGTTTGAGATGGGCGACTCCGCCGGGTTTGCCCGAGTCCTCAACGGCCAGGTAGTAAGCCGGTGGGACCTGGACCAGTTCCAGGCTCGCTGGACGGGTGGAATTCACTGCTGATCCTCTCTTTGATCATGACCACGGTGGCAACGTGCTCTGGCTCTGTTGTCATGGGGCCGTTCAGGTACTCTCACGGATCGGGCCGCGGGTGGCGATGGCTGGCGACTCAGCCACGCGAAGATGTCGTGGACCGTAAGACTGACGTGTTCGTAGGGGCCTGGATGGGTCGCGGCGGCGAAAGTGCCGCCCTCCAGCACTCCCGGTGACGGGTGAGCTGCCGCTTGACATGAGCGCTGACTTCTCGGGTGGTCACTCAACCTGTGGCCCTCGCCGGCGGCGGCCTGCTGCAGCTGCGCGACCTGACCGCTGGTGACAGCACCCACGAACTCGGTTGAGCTGGGGCGCGCGCAAACCGAAGCCACCGGCTGCGCGTGCCGTTCAGTGAGGGTGACTTCCTGCGGCGTCCGTTCGCCGCTCAGCACGCGCTCGAGGAGGAGTGGTGTCCGGCGACGCCGGGCCAGATCGACCTCCAACTGTTCCTTCACCCCAGTGAGGGCCGCCCGGCCGGCGGCGCCGTCGAGAACAGTGCCGATGACAGACAAAGGCATATCGAGCGACCGCAGCAATCCAATCGAGAGCGCCTCCCGCTCCTGCTCGGGGCGGTAGTAGCGATAGCCAGAAGCCGAGTCGCCTTCGGCCGGTCGGCTGAGTGCGAAGCAGCTCCACCACTATGGCCAGATGGTCTGCTCCGTTCGGTGGTGTGTTGTCGATCGGGGGATTCGGTCGCCCAGCCGGTGCGACACGTGTTTCTCGGTGGTCAACTCCTTAGGCCCCTACTCCCACGATGGTTCATCGTCGGCCGATCGACGGACGAGGCGTGGCCCGACACCGGCGATGGAATTCGGCGGCGTGCCGGAGTCGTGCGCCTCGGCGCCGTCCGACACGATGCGGACGTATCTTTACGGACGCAGGTGGGCCGAGCGACCGGACCGCCGTCATCGTGGTAACCCTTTCCGCTAGGGCTGGATCTTCGGGTCGCTCTGCCGCGCACTGCCGATCGCAGGCGGTGCCGCTCCCGGGTGGAGGGGCTCGTGCAGTTCGACGTACCCGCCGCCGGCGAGCCGGACGAGCTGGCCACTCTCGGCGCCGTGTTGCTGCCGCTCGTTCTCGATGGCGCGCAGAGTTCCGCACGCCGACCTGGCGGTGATGAAGGCGACAATCGGTCCAAGTACGACAACCACCCGAAGCACCCATATGACGGCCTCGAAGGAGACCACGAACTGCGTGGCCAGCAGGTCAGCGCTGCCGGCCAGCCAAAGGCCGCCGTAGAACGTCGCGCCGGCTGCGCCGATGCCGGTCCTGGTCGGGTTGTCGCGTGGTCTCTCGAGCACCTCGTGGTTCGACCGGTCGTGGGTCAGCCGCCCCTCCAGGTAGGGCCACATGATGAGGAGACTGAAGAACACTCCGATGGCGCCGAGCGGGACGAGGACGGCCAGAGTCCAGGTCCGTCCCCAAAAGAACAGCTCCCAGCCGGGTGGGACGAGGCGAAGGGCGCCGTCGAGGAAGGCGGTGTACCAGTCCGGCTGGCTCCCGGCGTAAGCGTTCGCGGACGAGGAGGGGCCGTAGAGCCAGACCGGGCTGACCGTCAACGTCCCGGCCATCAAGGTCACGACGCCGGCGGCGATGAAGAACAGACCGGCCACACGGACTACGGCCTGCGGCCAGACCGGCAGGCCGACCACCTTCTGTGCGCTGCGCCCGCGACCCGGGAGCTGCACCGGTCCGAGCCGCCAGGCCAGCCGGAGCTTGATGGCGACGACGAGGACCAGCGCGGCGGGGGCGAGCAGGTGGATGCGGTAGAGGTGCTCGATGATCCGCCCTGGGAACTCTCCTCCGAACAATGCGGAGGTCAACCAGGTCCCGACGAACGGCAGGGCGAGTGTGGTGCCTTCGACGATCCGCAGCCCGGTACCAGACAGGTTGTCATCGGGCAGGCCGTAGCCGCTCCAGCCGCAGACGAGGACGAGAAGGAAGGATCCGACCGTCAGCACCCACACCCAGTGGCGCGGGCGGCGGTGCGCACCGGTGAAGAAGGCGCCAGCGAGCTGTATCAGCACCGACGCCGGCAGCACGAGTGCCGCCCAGTGGTGGGCCTGGCGCACAAGGAGGCCGCCGGGCACGTCGAGGGAGAGGTGAAGGGTGGAGGCGAACGCCCGAGACATCGCAGTCCCGCGGAGAAGCGCGTAGCCGCCGGTGTAGGTGACGGTCTCGCCAGAGGCGTCGTAGCCGACCATCAAGACCACGCCGGTGACCAGGAGAACGATGAAGCAGCTCGCTGAGATCGTTCCCCAGAGCGACGCCCAAGACGTCGGCAGTGCGCGGTGCCGGAGCCGATCGATGAGCGCCGTTGCTCGCCGACTCACCGGGTTGCCGCAGGCGAGGTGAGGTGGCAGGCGGCCCGATCGAAGGATGTTCATGGCGCTACCGGCCTGCGTGTCGAGAGCCGGCGGTGACGAAGGTTGTGCCCCACGGTGCGCCGATTTCGTCGAGACGACGTCGCGGCACTGACGCCCGGTTGAACGCCGCGAGTGGGCGGCTCGGATGGCGGCGAGAGCTTCCTCGACGTGCTCCGGCCCGACGGCCTGGCCGGCGACGCCGGCAATCGGCAGGCGGGTCTATGGTGAGTGCGAAATTGTCATTGGGGGATAATGCCGACATCGTGTTGCGGGGGTCGATCGCTAGCACCTCGCCGGTGATGATCCCCGTCCGGTGCAGGTGGCTGCCCAGTGGGCCCATGGCGCCGCGGACTTTGACCGATCCTGCGGAGACCGTGGGCAGAAGCCGCTGGAAGGTCATGTGTCGGTGAGGGCCGACCACCGTTAGGTCGGCGCCGCCCGGCTCCAGCCGTCTGTCCGGGCCCGGGGTCAAGTCGCATCCCAGGTGGGCGCGGCCACCCACCACCATTCTTGGCATGAACGCCTCCTCCGCAACCGATGCTCACTACGAAGACTGAACGGCAACTGTGTTTGTGACATCAGGTTGGGCGCCACAGCCCAACACCTTCTGCGCGGCGCCGGGTTCCGGTAGTGGAGCAGCTCGCCTGCCCGTCGGATGGCCGCCGTTCAAGGTGACACCAGTCGGTCTGTGTCAGGGGTTCAGTTCAGCGCAGTGGTGTACGGATCCTGGTGCGCAGGTCGCAGCATGGTGGTCAGCGGCGGCCACGGTGACCCCCGAGTGATCTCTCACAACCGACCCGCAGCGTGGCGGATCCGTCGCACGCCGGCTCGAACGGGGCCGCCGGTCGCGCTGCCCGCTGAGCACCGGCCAGCAACTCACCACGGCCCGAGATCGGCACCACACCGGGTCGACGTCACGTGATCCGTGACGGGCAAGGTCACGCTCAACGAATTGGCCTCAAGGACGCCGGGAGCGGGGCCGTCGACCCTGCCGCGAGCGGCCACATCGGGACCGGACGGTGCGGTCTGGCGAGAGGGCTGCGAGACAGCGGGCACAGACGGACAAGGTGACTGGCCGGTGGTGGATCGGCGCGGAGACCCGAAGGGAGGTCGGGTCGTCGAGCCACGATGGCGCCTATTCGTCCACGTCGACGCCGAGCAGGCGGACCTCGTCGGCATCCAGAGCGGTTTCCACTCGGCGCATGACGGCGTCGTCGATGGCCTCTTCGTCGCGGAGTCGGACAACCGCCTCGCGCTTGTCCTCCAAGACCGCCAACAGGAGAGCCCGTTCAGCGTCAGCGTCCTCCAGCAGTCGCTTCTCAGCGGCGCGGACATCGGGATTGGTGACCTGGCCGGACGCAAGAACCTCCTCGACGTGCTGTCGGTGAATCGTTGCCTCATAGGAGCTCTGAACCTTTCTCAGGACTCTGTCGGGGATGTCGAGTTCCGCGGCTCGCCGGGCCAGCGCCGCCGCGGCCGCCGCGGTCGCGGTGGTCTCGGCGAGTCTTTGCTCGTGATCTTCATTCGGGTCCCGACGGTCCACCCGGGAGAAGCGGATGACCGCAGGCAGGGTGAGCCCTTGCCCGACCAGAAGCACCACAATGACCCCGAACGTCACCAGCAGCACGGTGTCCCGGCCCGTCAAGGATGCGCCTTGGACGGTGGTCGTGGGGACGGCGAGCGCCGCAGCCAGGGACACGGCCCCCCGGAGACCGGCCCACTGGATGGGGAGCCGGCCGCGGAACCCCACTCTCCGAAGCCGTTGCGCGGGCCGGCGGTCCAGAATCCGGATGAGGTACGTCATCAAGTTGGTGCAGATGAGCCGGGTGGCGGTCACGGTCAGCGCGATCCACCCTGTCGCTGCAACCCCAGCCCAGATCTGGGTCACGGTGAGGTCTTCGACGACGGCGCGCAGTTCGAGCCCAATCAGCACGAAGAGAGCTCCGTTGAGCAGATAGGTGCTCAGCGTCCAGAACCCGGTCGACTGCACCCGGATCCGGGCCGAACTAAGCCCGGAGGAGATTCGACCGAGGGTCAACCCGCAGGTAACCACGGCGACCACGCCGGAGACGTGCAGCAGTTCCGCCGGCAGGTAGGCCAGGAAGCAGGTCAACACGCTCAGAACGTTGTCCAGCCGGGTGTCGTCCAAGCGCCGCCGGACCGCGACGACCGCGAACGATAAGGCAAGCCCGACTGCGATACCGCCGGCGTAGGAACCCACCAGCCGTCCGGCGATTCCCAGTGGGCCTATGTCCAGCTCACCGACGGCCACTCCCACCGCGACGGCGTAGATGACCAGGGCGGTCCCGTCGTTGATCAAGCTCTCGGCCCGGAGCACCGTTCGGGCCCGGCGGGGGAGCAGTCCGGCCAAGGTGGACACGGCCGTCGGGTCGGTGGGGGACAGCGCCGCCCCCAGCACGAACGCCATCGGCCAGGACAGCCCGATCGTGTGGGCCACCAGCGCGACGGTGCCGGCTGTCACCAGCACCAGGACGGTGGATGTCAGAGTGATCGCCCGTAGGTTGGCCCGCATCTCCCGGACCGAGATCGTGATGGCCTCCCAGTACAGGAGAGCGGGCAGGAAGAGGAACAGGACGACGTCAGGCGGCATCTCCACCCCACCGATGCCCGGCACGAAACCGGCCGCAGTGCCGAGGATCAGCAGCACGAGGGACGGGGGTAGCCGTAGCCGTCTCGCGAGCGCGCTGCCCGCCAGGATGAGCAGTCCGATCATCGTCACGATCTCTAGGGCGCGCACAGGTGAACCTCGGTTTCGTGTCTCAGGGTCCTTGGCCGTTGGGGGCGAAGTCGGTCGCAGGCGGTGCCCGCGCCCGGTCAGCGGGTCGTGGGCGAGCACGTCGGGGCGGGTGTCTTGGCCCGGGTGATACCGGGGCCGCCTGCGGTCGCCCACGCGGAGGCGCGCGGCAGGCGTTCAACCAGAGGGCGTCGAGTCGGTATCAACCCGCTCTCGGACATCGCCTCTGATGCGCTTTCACATCGCAACAGCCGTTGGCGCCGGTTCTCGCCGAGACGAGGCGGGGTCGCACATCGGTGCCGATGGATCATCTGCCGGAGACCACGAGCACCTCGACCCTTGACGTCGGCCCCCGACGGCGGCGGCGGCGGCCCGTGACGCTCCGCGGCGGACACCGGGCCGCTTCAGCACGATGGTCCTGCCGACTCCTTCCCTGGTGATGGGCGAGAGGGTTCGGTTCCTGACCGGGCGGAGCGCCTCCCAATGCCGATGAGGGCGGCCAGCCGTCTCATGTCGGCCGCGCCCGGCGCACAGCCGGCGGTCCCGCCCGGTACTCATCGTCGGTCACCCTGCCGAGGAACTGGACCACGCTGCCGTCCTCTTCCTGGATGGCGACGTAGGTCATGTCTTGATCGGGCGTGGCGCCTTCCCAGTGTCGTATCCCGGGCGGAGACCAGATGAGGTCGCCGGCGCGGATCTCGACGATGTCCTCACCTTCGCACTGGGCCCAACCCGAACCGCTCGTCACGACGAGCGTCTGACCGAGCGGGTTCACCTTCCACGGCGTACGCGAACCAGGGGCGAAAGTGACGCTTGCCCCGGCCAGCCGGCTCGGCACTTCGCGCCGGTGGTAACCACCGATGCGAACGTCGCCGGTGAAGGTCGACTCCGGAGCCTTGGTGGTCGGCGACGAGCCGAAGCGGTAGATCTGCATGATTCCTCCAGTACTCAGGGTGGTGGTGGGATGTTCTGGCACGTCGACACAGGGCATCAGGGGCTGTCACCGCTCCTCCCTCGCTGAGTCGCCGCCCCACAGCCGTCCGTACCGTGGCCCGTCAGGGCGACCCAGCCGGCTGATCCGGCCATCTTCTCCTCGGCGCGGGTGAAGCTTGCGACATCAGGGTTCAAGGCCTGGCGCTGCGCGTCCGAGGATCGGGCCCTTGGGAGGCAGTCGAGCTGGTGATGCCGCCGGTTCAGTGAGGTACTCATGCCAGGGCTCTTGCATCGATCCTGATGTCGTGGTGTGACATAGTCTTACCGTACCAGATACTGTCACACTGTGACATCACGGCTGGTAGGTTCGGCCCTATGGCAAGGTGGGAGCCGCACGTCCAGCAGCGGCTGGAACTGGCTGCCCTGGACCTCTACACCCGGCAGGGCTACGAAAGCACTACGGTCGGTCAGATCGCAGCACATGCCGGAGTCACATCCCGGACCTATTTCCGGTACTTTCCGGATAAGCGCGAGGTCCTGTTCGGCGGCGCGGCTGGACTGCGCGACCGGATCGCCCGCTCCCTCCACGAGGCCCCTGCAGGGATGGCCCCGCTGGAAGCCACCCTGCACGCCATGAGCGCGTGCGAAGACTTGTACGACGCCCGTCGGCACGAGTATCTGCGTCGACGCGAGGCCGTCGTCGACAGCTCGGCCGACCTGCAGGAGCGTGAGGCGCACAAGCTGGCGTCCATCGCCGAGGTCGTGGCGGACGAACTCGGCCAACGCGGTTCGGATCCGAACAGCGCCCGGCTGGTCGCGAACCTCGCCCTGGCCGTCTTCCAACAAGCCGCCCGGTACTGGATGGAGGACCCCCAGGTGCCGTACGGAGTCCAGCTGTACCGCGCCACCGCGCAAGCCCAAACAATCCTCCGGGCCCAGACCTCAGGCGACCAGGCCCCGGTGCTGTGACGGGCGCGTCGACCGGAACGCCCCCCACGGTGGCGACGTCAGTGCCGTCGCTGTCCGGCTCCGCTCTGGTGTCGGGCCGTGCGGTGGCCATCGCCCGCCTTGGTGTCGTGGTGCTCGAGACGGGCCGGCGCAGGCGACCACTGCTGGTGGCCGGCCGGTCTCACGTCGGCAGGCCGTTGCTCCGGCGGTGCCACTGGACGTACACACTCTGGTCCTTGAAGGGCTCGCCTAACTGAACTAGGTTAAACCTAATAGCATTAGGATGATGGAGGAAGCGCGATGACCAGCCATCTGCAGATCGGTGCCAACACGATCGCCTATGACGTGAGCGGTCAGGGCCCTCTTGTCGTGCTGGCCCACGGCATCGGCGACAGCCGGCACTCCTACCGCTTTGTCGCCCCGGCCCTGGCCGGGGCCGGCTACCGGGTCGCCAACGTCGACGTACGGGGTTGTGGTGATTCCAGTCTCGGCTGGGACGGCTACAGTCGCACCGACATCGCCGGCGACCTGCTCGCGGTCGTGCGTCACCTCGGCGGCCCGGCAGTGATCGTCGGCCAGTCGATCAGCGGTGGCGCCGCGACCATCGCCGCTGCCACTGCTCCCGGCCTGGTCGTCGGGGTCATCGAGCTGGCGCCGTTCACCCGCCTCCAGTCGATCGACGTCGCCGGTTTGGTGCGGGTGAAGCGCTATCGAGCCGGATACCTGCATCTCGCGCAGGTCATCGTCGCAGGCAGCCTGGCGGGCTGGAAGAAGTACCTTGACCTGGCGACGCCGGTCAAGCCCGCCGACTGGGACGCCGAGATGGCCCGCATCGATGCCAAACAGCGCGAGCCAGGTCGGATGAAGGTCCTGCAGGCGATGGCCAAGTCCAATCCGGGCGACGCCGACGCGCAGCTGGCCAACGTCGCCTGCCCGGTCTTGATCATCGAAGGGAGTGCCGACCCCGACTGGGCCGATCCGCGGGCCGAGGGTGAGCGGATCCTCGCCGATCTGCCCCAGGGTGTCGGAGAGCTGGCCGTGATCGAGGGCGCCGGTCACTACCCGCACGCCCAGACCCCGGACGAGGTTCTCACGCTGGCCCTGTCGTTCCTGTCCAGAACGCTGACCCGTGCCTAGGGCCGGGCTGGCCCCGACGTCGGTCACCGAGGCCGGGGCGATGTTGGCCGACGAGATCGGCTTCGACCGGCTCAGCATGGGCCTCGTGGCGGAACGGCTCGGGGTCAGGACCCCCTCGCTCTACAGCCACGTCGACAGCCTGGCCGACCTCGCCCACAGGATTGCCATCCTGGCCGCGATCGAGCTCGGCGACGCCCTCCGCGATGCCACTCAGGGCCGGGCCGGCGGCCGGGCCCTGGTCGCCGCGGCAGGGGCACTGCGGACGTATACAAGAGAACACCCCGGCCGCTATGCGGCGGTCAACAGCGCCCGCGCGACCGGCTACGACGACCCCCTGATCGCAGCCAGGGGTCGGCTGCTCGACTCGTTCGCGGCCGTGCTGCAGGGGTACCGGCTGGACCCGGGCCAGCAGGTCCACGCCCTACGGATGGTGCGCAGCATCATGCACGGTTTCGCCACCCTGGAAACAGTCGGCGCGTTCCAGATCGACACCGACGTCGACGAGAGCTTCGCCTGGCTGGTCGACTTCGTGGACCAGGGTCTACACGCCGCGGCCGCGACGACGACCGACGGTGCCCCGGCCGCCGAATGACCATTGCCGTCGCTACATCAGCTGGAGCCGTCCCGGCCACAGAAAGGCCGAAGGAGCTCTGCGGTTCCCGGCCGAGCTGGTCGCGCGGTTGGCCGTGCCGGTGGCGGTGTGGCCGTACTCGCCGGTCGGCGCGAAGGCCGAGGTGCTGATGCTGATCGGGTTGCCGCCGTCTTCGGCGCGCAGGGGACAGGCCAGGTGGCGGCGCACTCGTGGCGGTGCCCGGCAGTCGACACCGTCGGCGCATCGAAGGGGTCTGCGACAGTTCGTCCGCGGCGGAACTTCAGGCCGCGCTGCCGCGCGCGCGGATGTTCAAGGCGTTCACCACGATCCTCACAACCATTCCCCGTGCCGGGCGGGCCGGCCCTCGTCCGGTGACCGTGCTCGTGGCCGGGGATGACGTGCGGGCCAAGCAGTCGGTCATCGAGGCGGTCAGGGCGGCTGGTGTCGACGCGCTCGATGCGGCGGCCCGGCTTGCGCGCGAACTCGGGGCCATTCGCCTCCCCCAACTCAAACCTTGCCCAGGACGAGAAGATCGGCCGCTTCGGCGGTTGCCGTGCGTCGTCGACCAAGGAGCGCGCGGTCATGGCTGATGGGACCGCGAGACCGCGGTTGACGACGGTGGTCGTGTTGGGGGCGTTGTCGACATTCGGCCCGCTCTCCCTCGACCTCTACCTGTCGGCGCTGCCCGAGCTGGCCGACGACCTCATGAGCACTCCTTCCGGGGGGCAGCTCACCATCACCGCTTGCCTGATCGGCCTTGCCGTCGGGCAGCTGGTGGCCGGGCCGCTGTCGGACCGCTACGGTCGTCGCCGGCCCCTGCTGATCGGACTCGTCGGCTACGTCCTCGCTTCTCTGGCCTGTGCAGCTGCACCATCGATGGAGGTGCTGGTGCTGCTGCGTCTGATCCAGGGACTGACTGGTTCGGCCGGCCTGGTCCTGTCCAGAGCGGTCGCCCGAGATCTCTACTCCGGTCGCCCACTGGCCGTCTTCTTCTCGCGTCTGACCCTCATCTCGGGGCTGGCTCCGGTCTTCGCCCCGGTGCTGGGTGGTCAGCTTGGCCGACTGATGAGTTGGCGGGGCATCTTCCTCGTCCTGGCTGGCATTGGCCTGGTGCTGGTGCTGGCCGGGCTCGCTCAGGAGGAGACCCTGCCCGGAGACCGGCGCACCCGCGGCGGCTTCACGAGCATTGTCAAGGACTTCCGAGGTCTGATGCGCGATCGATCCTTTGTCGGTGCTGCTCTCTCGTCGGGGTTGGCGGGAGCCTCGATGTTCGCCTACATCGCCGGCGCGACCTTCGTACTCCAGCGGGTGTATGGCCTCTCGGCCCAGACGTTCTCGCTGACCTTCGGGCTGAACGCGGTCGGCATCGTCGCGTTGAGCCAAGTTGGCGTCTGGTTGGGTCGACGTCGGTCACCGCTGCGACTGCTCGGTCTTGGCCTCGGACTCAACCTGGTGGGAGCCATCGGCCTCACGGCCGCGGTACTGCTCGACCTAGGACTGATCCCTGTTCTGGTCTCGCTCCTGGTCATGGTCAGCCCGATCGGTCTCGTCTTCCCCGCTGCAACGGCACTGGCCCTCGACGACTACCCGGACAAGGCCGGCGCGGCCTCGTCTCTGCTCGGCGTCAACCAGTATGCGTTCGGGGCCGTGGTGGCACCGTTGGTGGGCGTCGCGGGCGAGCAGACCGCTGTTCCGCTCAGTGTGGTCGCCATCGCGGCTAGTGCGTCCGCAACCCTGGTGTTCATCACCATGGTCCTGCCTTCCGCTCGTGCCGGCGCGAGCGGGCGGCGGCGGCTCGCCGCGCCCCCTTCGTGACGGCGGGTATCGCGATCTTCAGAACCTCGGATCAGGTCTTCGAGACCGCGCTCGGGGAAGAGGTCTGCCGCAGGATCTCGGCGACGGAGGGTGACCCGGTCAGGGCGACGGCAGCGTGCCCACCCTCGAGCTCGTCGAAGAGCTCGGTGGCGAGCTCACGGACGCCGTCTTCCTTGCGCAGGAAAGGGGCGCGGAGCCGGCCTGGTGCATCTTCTGGTGGGCATCAGCCAGGCCGCCGTCGTGCACGGAGACCCCCAGCCGCGGCGCCACTGCTGATGGCCGTTCTGCCGAGCGTGCCGAGAGTGTGCTGACGACCTTCGCGTGGTGCTCTCGTCCTGTTGCGATCCCCGCCGGGCCACTGCCTGGTTCAGTGGTAGTCGAAGGTCGTACTGGTGCGCCGTACGGCGGCGACGACGGCGGCGATGGCGGGGGACTCTTGATCGCCGTCGCGGACCAGCAGCACGCTGTGCCGGCTGGCACCGACGCCCTCCAGCGCGATCCGGCTGATGGCCGGTCCTGCCCCCGACGGCGTCAGTTCCGGAGCGACGGTGATGCCCCAGCCGACGGTGACCAGGCCGAGGGCGGTCCCGACGTCGTCCACCGAGGCCGCGAGCGACGGGGAGAAGCCGGCGGCGGCGCACAGACCGGTGGTCAGCTGCCCCAGTGGGCTCGCCGGGCTCAGGACCCAGTCTTCGCCCTCCAGCTCGGCGATCGAGCAGCTGCTGCGCCCCGCCAGCCGGTGCCCCGCGGGCACACACAGCCGCAGCGCGTCATGCCCCAGGACCCACTGCTTGAGGCCCAGCTCGGCCGTCCCCGGGGCCACGCCGTAGCGAGACAGCAGGACGACGTCGAACCGGCCGTGCCGGAGCGCCTCAGGACCGAGGACACTCGTGGTGGAGCCGAGGGTCACCACCAGCTGGGGATGGCGCAGGCGGACGCTGGTCAGGGCGCTGCTCATCACCGCCGGCCCTTCGCGGAAGGGGACCCCGGCGCGGAGCGTGCCGGCGACCTCACCGGTGGTCCGGCGCAACGTCGCCTCGGCAGCGCGGATCTCGATCAGGACGCGTTCGGTGTGCTCCAGGAGCTGACGGCAGACCGGGGTGACCGTGAAGGAGTTCCCACTCCGGACCAGCAGCGCGGTGCCGGCTGCCCGCTCGAGGGCCGACACCTGCTGCGAGATCGCCGAGCGGGTGTAGCCCAGCTCGCGCCCGGCGGCGGCGATCGACCCGTGCGCGACCACAGCGCGAAGGACGACGAGCTTCTGCACGTCGAGCAAGCGTCACACCTTCTAACGGCACCTGATCTCAAGCGTTAACGCAGCCTACTTGTGACCTCTGGCCCGGTGCCGTGAAGGTCGTGACATGACCGCGACGGTGTCCGAGGTGCAGCGCATCCCGACGTCGGGTGCGCGTGCGGTCGAGGCCTTCCAGATCGGGGACCTGGACCTGCTGGCCATCCCGCAGCTGGCCGTGGACGTGGCCGGCGGGCCCGTCGGCATGAACGCGGGCGACAGTGACACCGACCTGCTCCTGCTACGCCGGACCGGCGGGCGCTACGTCCGCCACGGCACCCTGCCCGCGCCGGGCGGCGAGGACGCCGAGTTCTTCACCATCGGGGATCGGTCGTTCCTGGCGGTGGCCAGCATCCGTTCGGGTTCGGGGCCCTATCGCTATGGCATCGACTCCACCGTCTTCGAGTGGTCGGGCGAGACCTTCGAGGTGTTCCAGTCGGTCCCCAGCTATGCGGCGAAGCAGTGGACCCATTGGCAGATCGGGGACCGGCACTTCCTGGGACTGGCCCAGGGAGTCGACCTGCCGCACCTGGCCGGTCCCAACCGCGATTCGGTCGTCTTCGAGTGGGACGGCAGCCGGTTCGCGCCCTTTCAGGTCGTGCCGTCGGCCTGGGCCTACAACTGGCACCCCTTCGAGGTCGACGGTCAGTTCTTCGTCGCCCATGCCGACCACCTTCGCCCGAGCGTTCTCTACCGCTGGGACGGTGCCCAGCTGGTGCCCCACCAGGAGCTCCTCGACCGGGTGGGCCGCGCCTTCGCCGATTTCGCGGTCGACACCGACCGCTACCTGCTGGTGGCCGGGCTCGAGGAGCCCGTCCGGCTGCTGCGCTGGGCCGGCGAGCGCTTCGAGACGGTGCAGACGCTGCCGGGTCTGGGCGCCCGAGAGCTCACCGTGGTCCACCACGGCGGGCGGCTCTTCGTCATCCGGGTCAACTTCATCCTCGGCACCCCGCACGACCCGCAGCCCGCTCTGAACTCCCAGGTGTACGCGTGGGAGGACGGTCAGCTGGGCCTGGTCGCGGAGTTCCCAACCTGCGGCGGAACCGACGCCGCGGTGGTGGCCACGGGGGAGTCCTCGGTCGAGTTCGTCGTCGCCAACTCCCTCTCACCTGACATCCGCTTCGCGTCGGAGTCGGTGGCGTACACCCTGTCCTGGACCGAGCCGGTCGGGGTGGGGCAATGAGCACCCCCTCCTACGAACAGCCGGAGCTGCTCGAGCTGTTCCGCACCTACACGGCCTCGGCCACCAGCATCGGATCCCATCTCGCTTCGGTCGCCGACCGCGAGAACGCCGGCCGGCCGCTGCTGGTCGGCACGGCCTCGGACCTGGCCATGTTTCCCGGCGGCGGTGCGCCGCCCACGGTCGAGGCGTTCCGGCTCTCGACGCGCGGCTTCAAGGAGCTCGCCGCCATCTCCCACCTCGGCCCGGCGGTCGCCACGCTCGCCTGGATGAAGGAGCGGGAGCCCCGGGGGGGCTGGCGGGAGGACGCCGAGCGTCTGCTCCGCTCCATCCGGTCCGTCCGCCGGGCGAACTCCCCCGACATCTGGCAGCAGCGGATCGGGGTTCGGGCGTACGCCGGTCGCGAGCCGGCGATCGCCGCGATGATCGACTGGGCCTGCGAGCTGACCGACCGGGTGCTGACCCGGGCGTTGACCGACGACCACTACCTCACCGCGACCACGGTCCGGCGGGACTACCTCGAAGGGCCCTCGACCGAGCTGCCGGTCTCGATCAACCGGGTCATGGTCGCCACCTTCTTCCTCACCGGGATGGACCTCGCGCACCGGCTCATCACCTGGTTCGACCGGGAGGAGCTGGCCTGGGAGCAGGCGATGGTGATCATCGCCGGCCGTCAGGGTCGACCGACGGCCGGTGTCACCGAGGACAGCAACAGCGTCGCCGGAGTGGTCCGGGCGGCGTCCCGCGGCCGACTGCCCGTTCGGAGCCTGCTGATCGCTCCGCACGCCCCCGTGTTCGCCGCGTACGACGGCACCAACCTCGACCAGGTCGCCGCCCTGGAGCCCGACTACCGGCGGATGTGGTCCGGGATCCAAGCCACCTGCGACCTCGGCGAGCAGATGTTCGCCGGCTACCCACCGTACGAACCACCCACCCGGCACCGGGTGGCCCTGGACCGCGATGCCCGCAGCGTCAGCGGGCTGCCGACCGTCTCGACACCCCAGGACTGGTACGCCCTGACGACCCGGCTGCGGGTGGTGCTGGAGGACCCACGCCAGCTGCTCTCCGGAGCGGTGACCGACTTCGCCAGCCAACAGCTGGTCGAGCACGACAACGACCCGACCCGGCTCACCGTGCCGGGCCTGGACGGCGAGCCGTACCCCGGCCTGGCCCTATCCGACGCAACAACGATCCCCGTGCCGGCGGTTGGCTGAACCGACCAGCCGGCCGGGGCCGGACGACGACACCTCCTGCACCTCGCGGGAGAGCAGACCGAGGAGTGGAATCAATGACGATGACATCAGCACCTGCCGCTCGCTGGAGCCTGCGACGCCCCAGCACCCTTCGGCGCTGCATCGTGGCCGCCGCCGGGGTCGCCCTGCTCGCGACCTCGGCCTGCGGTCTGTCCGCGCCCGAGCCCACGACCCAGCAGTCCCCCGGCGGCCCGTTGATCATCGGCATGTCGCTGCCGCTGAGCGGCCCGGTGGCCGACCGGGCCAAGCCCGGCATGGAGGGCTACCAGTACTGGGTGGACGAGGTCAACGCCAAGGGCGGGCTGCTCGGTCGCCCGGTGGAGCTGAAGGTGCTGGACGACGGCTTCGACCAGCAGACTGCGATCTCCGACTACAACCGGCTGATCTCCCAGGACAAGGTCGACCTCGTCCTCGGCACGTTCTCCTCCGACCTGAACGTCGCGGTCGCCCCCGTCGCGGAGCGCTTCAAGTACGTCTACGTGCAACCCTCCGGCGGGGCCGACGAGATCTTCGAGCGCAACTTCCGCTACCTGTTCTTCGCGCAGCCGGCCACCACCCAGCGACTCCCGAACCAGTTCGTCGACCTGATCGCGGCGCTTCCGGAGGCCGAGCGGCCGAAGACCCTGGCCCTCACCCAGATGGACGACCCGAACACCTCCCAGGCGGCGGAGCTGTTCGAGGAGCGACTGGGCCAGCTCGGCGTCAAGACGGTCTACAACGAGACCTACGCGCCGGACACCTCGAACTTCGACACCATCGCGAGCGCGATCAAGCAGGCCGCCCCGGACCTCGTGGTCAGTGGGGCGGTCGGCGCCGACGGAGCGGCCATCGTCCGCTCGTTCCAGAAGGTCGGCTGGTCACCGAAGATGCTCTACCAGCAGAACGCGCCCACCGACCCGGCGTACGCGAAGGCCGTGGGCGAGGGCAACAGCGAGGGCATCTTCGTCCCCGTCGCGTACAGCCCGGACGCACCGATCCCCGGCACGAAAGAGTTCGTGAGCGGCTACCAGGCCAAGTTCGGCGCCATCCCGAGCGAGGACGCCGCAAACTCCTACACGACCGGACAGGTGTTGGCGGCCGCCGTCCAGGCGGTCGGGAAGCTCGACCAGACCGCGATCGCGGACTGGCTGCACAGCAACACCGTGCAGACCATCGTCGGACCGCTGAGCTGGGACCAGACCGGCCGCCCGCAAGGGGAGCTGCTGCTCGCCCAGATCCAGAACGGCACGTTGGCAGTCGTCGCCCCGAAGGACGCCGCCACGACCGACCAGGTCGTCTACGACAAGCCGGGCTGGCAGTGAGCCCTCGGAGCCGGTCGTGACGCTGCTGGTGCAGGCCCTGATCCTCGGCCTGCTGGTGGGCGGCGTGTACGCGTTGATGGCCTCCGGCTTCACCCTGGTCTTCGGGGTGATGAAGGTGATCAACCTGGCCCACGCCGCGCTGATCGTGGTGGCGGGTTTCCTCACCTGGTTCATCTGGGAACGGACCGGTCTGGACCCACTGCTGATCGGGTTGGCCCTCAGCCCGGTCATGTACGGGGTGGGCTGGTTGCTCTACCAGGGGGTCGTGGCGCGCGTCCACCACGTCGACCACGAGCTCGCCATGGTCGCCACCTTCGGGGTGGCCATCGCCCTCGGCGGGGTGCTGTCCCTGATCTGGGGGACCGAGGCCCGGATCGCCACGCCGGCGTACTTCAACACCTCGTTCGATCTCGGGCCGCTCGTCGTGCCGCGCGCCCAGCTCTACGCCTGCATCGGGGCGGTGCTGGTGCTCGGTCTCCTGCTCGCGCTCTTGCGGGCCACGTTCCTCGGCCGGGCGATCCGCGCTTGCTCGGCCAACCGCGACAGCGCCTCGCTGATGGGGATCGACGTCGAGCGCACGATGAGACAGATGTTCGCCATCGGGGCGGCGACCACCGCCTTCGCCGGTGCGGGGATGTCGGTGCTCTACCAGTTCGTCCCCGACTCCCACTACATCTGGATCGGGCGGATCCTGTGCGTGGTGGTCCTGGGCGGCCTCGGCAGCTTCCTCGGGGCGGGGCTGGGCGCCGCGGTCCTCGGTGTCGGGGAGGCGCTCACCGCCACCTTCATCGACACCCAGTGGGCGACGGCCGTGCCGTACGTCCTGTTGATCGCCATCCTGGTGCTTCGCCCGCAGGGACTGCTCGGCGGTCGGCAGCGCGCGGACGGAGCCCTGAGATGACCGAGGGTGCCGTGGCGACCGGGGTCGCTCCGCCGATGCGTGCGAGCCGGCTCCGCCTGGTGCTGGGCCTGGCCGGTCTGCTGCTGGCCGCCATCCCGTTCCTCACCCCCAACTCCTACCTGCACAACCTGTTCATCCTGATCTTCCTGGTGGCCGTGCTGGCCTCCGGCTGGAACGTGACGGCGGGCTACACGGGCTACGTCAGCCTCGGCCACAGCGTGTTCGTCGGGGTGGGGGCCTACACGGCCGGCATCCTGGCGGCTCGCTGGGACGTCTCGCCCTTCCTGGTCGCCCCGCTCGGCGGGGTGGCGGCGGCCCTGGTCGCCCTGGTGCTCGGGCTGGCCACCCGCAAGACGCGCGGGGTGGCGTTCGTCATCGTGTCGTTCGCGGCCCTGGAGCTGCTGGGCCTCGTCACCCGCAACTGGTCGTCGGTGACCGGCGGCAGCCAGGGGCTGGTCATGCCGCTGCCCGACTGGGACGTCCGCTTCCACAACTGGCCCTTCTACTACGCGCTGTTCGCGCTGATGCTGGCCAGCATCGCGATGACGGTGGCGATCCGCCGCTCGAAGTTCGGCCTGGGCCTGCTGGCGATCCACGACGACGAGGACAAGGCCGCCGGCATCGGGGTGGTGACCCCCGTCTACAAGGGGCTGGCGTTCATGGCGAGCGCCGTCCTGGTCGGCGTCGCGGGCGCGGTCTACGGCTACTACATCAGCTTCCTGAGCGTGAGCACGATGTTCGACGTCGTGCTGAGCATGCAGCTCGTCCTGGCCGCCCTGCTGGGGGGCCGGGGCACGGTCTGGGGGCCCGTCCTGGGCGCCTTCCTCGTGGTCCCGCTGGCGGAGCTCACCAACACGACCCTCGGCGGGGCCAGCGCCGGCGCCTTCCGGCTGATCATGTTCGGCGGCCTCGTGCTGCTCGTCGCGCTGCTGCTGCCGCACGGGATCCTGCCGAGCATCACCGACCG
>CAXTVE010000004.1:20579-24353 GCA_964247485.1 uncultured Propionibacteriaceae bacterium | reverse complement strand
AGGCCCAGTCGCTGATGGCGGCCGACCCGGCGCGGGCCGACTCGGGGGCCGAGCAGGCTCCCGCCGGCGGCCGGGCCGCCGAAGACGGCTCGGAGGCCGGGCGGCTGGAGCCGCAGTACGACTCCGCACCCAAGGGCTGGCGTACCGAGTACTACCGAGACATCAGCTTCTCGGTGCCGGCGTCCTGGGGCTATGCCGTGCCGCCGTTCGGTGACTGGTGCGTCGGTAATCGCGAGGGGAAGCCGCGGGCGGACCAACGCCAGCCGTACGTGTGGCTGGCGGGCCAGCTCCCCGTCGCCGCCATCGCCTGCCCGGAACCGCGGCCGGTGAGCCTGCTGACCGAGCACGTCGAGGCGCTGGCGCCGGGTCCCGCGACCGACTATGTGGAGGGCCCGGTGCGCGAGGGCGACTGGTGGGTCGTCACCCGGTTCGCCGGCAGCGCGGTGCTGGTGGTGACGACCAAGGACCGGGCCCGCGCCGACCGGATCCTCGACTCGGCACAGGTCGCGTCCGACGACGCGCCCTGCCGGCCCAGCAGCCCGGTCGCCGGCCCGTTCGGCACGCGTCCTGATGCGGTGGGCCTTGATGACGTCACCTCGGTCGAGCGGGTTGTGCTCTGTCAGTACGAGCCCGCTCCTGATCCGGCTGATGGGGCCCTGCCCCGACTGCGGGCGGTACAGGTGCTGGCGGGCGGGGACGCCACCCAACTTGTCGACCGGTTGCGCGCCGCCCCTGCGCTGGCCCCGGGTTGTGTCACCCCGGATCGCCACGCCAGCGGACCCGAGGTGGCCATCGCCGTGCGGATCACCAGCAACCTCGGTCCGCACGAGGTGTACGTGTCGGCGGTGGGCTGTTCCACCGACGACATGAACGGCGGCATCGACGACGGAGTCACCGTCCGCACTCTCACTCGCGGCACCTGCCGGTCACTGCTCACTCCCCCGCTGGCGATCTGGTCCGCCAGCGGTGACGTCGCCCGCAACTGCCTCCGCTGACAAGCGCCCACCGGCCCCCGAGACTTGATCGATTCCAGTTGATGGCCCAGACTGCTGGGCGTGGCGACCGCGAACGACTTCGAGGCCCAACTGCGGTCTGCCTCGTTACGGGTCACCCGCCCGCGGCTCGCGGTGCTGTCGGCGCTGCAGGACTCCCCGCACGCCGACACCGAGTCGATCATCCGGGCGGTGCGGGCCGACCTGGGTGAGGTCTCCCATCAGGCCGTCTACGACGTGCTGCGCGCGCTGACCGAGACCGGCGTGGCCCGGCGGATCCAGCCCCTGGGGTCGGTCGCCCGCTACGAGCTGCGGGTCGGCAACCACCACCACGCGGTCTGCCGCTCCTGCGGCGCCATCGCCGACGTCGACTGCGCGGTCGGCGACGCCCCGTGCCTGACCGCGTCCGGCGGCCACGGCTTCACCCTCGACGAGGCCGAGGTCATCTACTGGGGCCAGTGCCCCGCCTGCGCAGCCCCACACGATCCAGACACCACCGAGACCAGAAGGAGCCCCGAGTGAGCGAGCCCGGCAGCGAGAGCGAGAACCCCGTCATCGAGGCCCCCGAGCCGGTCCGGACCCGGCCGCGGACCAACCAGGACTGGTGGCCCAACCAACCGGACCTGCAGGTGCTGGCGGCTCACTCGCCCCGCAGCAACCCGATGGGCAGCGACTTCGACTACCGGGCCGAGTTCGCCCGCCTCGACGTCGACGCCCTGAAGCGCGACGTGATGGCGCTGATGACGTCCTCGCAGCCCTGGTGGCCGGCGGACTACGGGCACTACGGGCCGCTGTTCATCCGGATGAGCTGGCACTCCGCCGGCACCTACCGGATCGCCGACGGCCGCGGGGGCGGCGGCAGCGGCGCGCAGCGCTTCGCCCCGTTGAACAGCTGGCCCGACAACGTCAGCCTGGACAAGGCGCGGCGGTTGCTGTGGCCGGTCAAGGCCAGGTACGGCCGGGCGATCTCCTGGGCCGACCTGCTGGTCTTCGCCGGGAACTGCGCGTACGAGTCGATGGGCCTGCCGACCTTCGGCTTCGGCTTCGGCCGCGAGGACATCTGGGAGCCGGAGGAGATGTTCTGGGGCCCGGAGGACACCTGGCTCGGCGACGAGCGCTACAGCGGTGACCGCGAGCTCGGTGAGTCACTCGGCTCGGTCCAGATGGGCCTGATCTACGTCAACCCCGAGGGGCCGGCCGGCCATCCGGACGCGCTGGCCTCCGCCCGCGACATCCGCGAGACCTTCGGCCGGATGGCGATGAACGACGAGGAGACCGTCGCCCTGATCGTCGGCGGCCACACCATCGGCAAGGCCCACGGGGCGGTCGATCCCCACCACATCGGCCCGGAACCCGAGGGCGCCCCGCTCGAGCAGCAGGGCTTCGGCTGGAACAACCTCGGCGGCAGCGGCAAGGGTCCCGACACCCTGACCAGCGGCCTGGAGGGCGCCTGGACCTCGGCGCCGACGATCTGGGACAACGGCTACCTGGACAACCTGTTCGCCTACGAGTGGGAGCTGACCGCCAGCCCGGCCGGGGCGAAGCAGTGGCGGCCGAAGGACCCGGCCGCGCAGGGCACCGTGCCCGACGCCCACCGCCCGGACGTCCGGCACGCGCCGATGATGCTCACCTCCGACCTGGCCCTGCGGGTCGACCCGATCTACGAGCCCATCGCGCGGCGGTTCCACGAGAACCCCGACCAGCTCACCGAGGCGTTCGCCAAGGCCTGGTACAAGCTGCTGCACCGCGATCTGGGGCCGGTCACCCGCTACCTCGGCCCGTGGGTGCCGGAGCCGCAGCTGTGGCAGGACCCGGTGCCGGCCGTCGACCACGACCTGGTCACCAACGCCGACGTCGCTGCCCTCAAGGAGCGGCTGCTCGGCTCCGGGCTGACCATCGCCCAGCTGGTGTCCACCGCCTGGGCGGCGGCGGCGAGCTTCCGCGGCACCGACAAGCGGGGCGGGGCCAACGGCGCCCGGCTCCGGCTGGCCCCGCAGCGGGACTGGGAGGTCAACGACCCGGAGCAGCTGGCCGGGGTGCTCGAGACCCTCGAGCAGGTCCGGGCCGAGTTCAACGCGGCCCAGACCGGCGGCACCCGGATCTCCCTCGCCGACCTGATCGTGCTGGGCGGCTCGGCGGCCGTCGAGCAGGCGGCCCGGGCGGCCGGCCACGAGACGACCGTGCCGTTCACCCCGGGGCGGACGGACGCCAGCCAGGAGCAGACCGACGTCAGCTCGTTCGCCGTGCTCGAACCGCGGGCCGACGGTTTCCGCAACTACCTGCGGGACGGGGTCAAGCTGTCGCCGGAGACCCTGCTGGTCGACCGCGCGTACATGCTCGACCTGTCCACGCCGGAGATGACCGTCCTCGTCGGCGGGCTGCGGGCGCTGAACGCCAACACCGGCCGGTCCCCACTCGGCGTCCTGACCGAGCGACCCGAGACGCTGACGAACGACTTCTTCCTCCACCTGCTCGACATGGGCACGGAGTGGAAGGTGTCAGAGTCGAGCGAGAACGTCTACGAGGGCCGCGACCGCGACACCGGCGCGCCGCGGTGGACGGCCACGGCCGTCGACCTCGTCTTCGGCGCGAACGCCCAGCTCCGGGCCGTCGCCGAGGTCTACGCCAGCGACGACGCCCAGGAGAAGTTCGTGGCCGACTTCGTCGCCGCCTGGGTCAAGGTGATGGAGCTGGACCGCTTCGACCTGCGCTGACGCCACGGACTTGTCAGGCGCTCAGGTCGTCAGAGCGACCCCAGCGCCTGACAAGTCGGGGTTCGCCG
>CAXTVE010000004.1:18945-20569 GCA_964247485.1 uncultured Propionibacteriaceae bacterium | reverse complement strand
CGCCCCGCCCCGGCGCCCCCCCCCCCCCCCCCCCCCCCCCCCTCGGCCGTGAGCTCGTCGCCACCGACCCACACCCGCGCCACGTCGGCCGGCGTGGCGAGGGTGCAGACCTTGGCCAGGGCGTCGTACGCGTCACGCGCGTGTCGCAGCCCGGTCGCGAAGGTGCTGCCGCCCGCCGGGCGCAGCCAGATCGCGTCGAAGTCACGGCCCACGCTCAGGTCACCGACGAGTGAGTCCAGGCCGAGGGCCTGGGCGCCGGCGCGGGTGGCCAGGTGCAGCAGGTGGGTCGGGGTGAGGGACAGGCCGGCGTCGCCCAGCAGCTGCTGGGCGAAGTAGGCCTGCAGTCCCTCCTTGACCAGGCTGAACCCGGTGCCGCCGCCGACGTCGGACCCGAGCGCGACCCGGACCCCGTGGTCGACGTGGCGGCGGAGGGGGAACAGGCCGCTGCCCAGCGCCGCGTTGCTGGTCGGGCAGTGTGCGACGGCCGCGCCGGTCGCGGCCAGCCCAGCCAGCTCGGCATCGGTCGGGTGCAGGTTGTGGGCGAACACGCTGCGCGCGGTGACCAGGCCGGCGGCGGCGTAGGCGCCGAGATAGTGCTGTGCGGCCGGGAAGAGCTCACCGACCCGGGCGACCTCGCGCAGGTTCTCGTTGAGGTGCGAGGTGAACCACACGCCGTCGGCCCCGGCCATCAGCTCGGCACACGTCTCGAGCAGCTCCGCCGATGCCGACAGGGCGAAGCGCGGCGTCACGGCGTAGCGGAGCCGCCCGTCGCCGTGCCAGCGCTCGATGAGGCGGCGACCCTCGGCCAACGCGGCCTCGGGCGTGGTCAGCAGGTCCGGCCGCAGCTCGCGGTCGCTCACCACCTGCCCGGCGGTGATTCGCAGCCCGCTGCGCCGGGCGGCGGCGAAGAAGATGTCGGTCGCGCTCGCGAAGTGGGCGCCGAAGACCAGCGCCGTCGTCGTGCCGGCCTGGGCCAGGCCGGTCAGGAACTCCCCCGCCACCGCCTCCGCGTACGCATCCTCGGCCAGCCGCGCCTCCTCGGGCAGCGCCCAACGCTCGAGCCAGTCGAGCAGGGGCATCCCCAGCCCGCCGATCACCCGCACCTGGGGGTAGTGCACGTGGGTGTCGACCAGGCCGGGCAGCAGCAGCCCGCCGCGCAGGTCGACGACCTCCTCGGACCCGTACGCGGAAGCAACCTCGGCGTACCCGCCGCGGGCCACGATCCGCCCGTCGTGGACCACGATGGCGCCGTCGGACTCGCTGCGCAGGGCGCCGGGCCCGACGACGAAGGGATCCTCGGGTACGTCGAGGACCGCGGCGCGGTAGAGCGTCACCCGGTTGCTGAGCCGGCCGAAGTACGCGGGGCCGACGGCCCTTCGACACCCTGAGGGCGCAACAGGGCCGGGAGCAGGTCGGCGGCCACGGCGACGGCGATCACCGCCGGTTCCTTGCCGCTGATCTCCGGTCGGCCGATCGGACAGCGGATCTGCTCGACCGCCGCCTCGTCGTGGCCAGCCTCGAGCAGCAGCCGTCGGAACCGCGCCCACTTGGCGCCGGACCCGATCAGGCCCACACTCCCCCACCTCCGCCTCTCTTCCTCCGACTTGTCAGCCTCGGTGGTCGC
>CAXTVE010000004.1:13380-18935 GCA_964247485.1 uncultured Propionibacteriaceae bacterium | reverse complement strand
CCCCCCCCCGGGCGGCGCTCTCGGCGGGGGTGGGCGGCGGCGCAGAGGGCGAAGGCCGCGGCGGGGGCGTGGGTCATCACGAGGACGTGGGCTCCGGCGGGGAGCCGCTCCAGCACCGTCTCGCCGAGCACCGCGCGGTGCACCTCGACGTCGGCGACCCCGGCGGTCACCTCGGCCAGCCGCAGCTCGTCCAGCTGCTCGGGCCGGGAGTCGACCAGGTGCAGCCGGACCTCCAGCCGCGACAGGATCCGGGCCAGCTCGAGACCGACGTGGCCGACCCCGAAGACCGCCACCGTCGGCCGGACCGGGAACGGCTCCAGCAGCAGCCGCACCTCGCCGCCGCAGCACTGCCGCCCGTGCTCGGTGCGGGCGTGCGGACTGAGCCGCGCCTCGAGCAGCTCGGCGGTCCGGGCCCCGGTGGCGATCAGCTCCCGCGCGCGGCGTACGGCGGTCTCCTCCAGGTTGCCGCCCCCGACGCTGCCCCAGGTCCGCTCCAGGCCGACGACCATCTTGGCGCCCGGGTCCCGCGGGGCATGGCCGCGGACCTCGGCCACGGTGACGAGCACCCCCGGACGGCCCTCGGCCCGGAGCGAGGCCAGCGCGGACAGCCAGTCCACGGGGTCAGACCTCGACCAGGGACTTGTCGACGAGCACCGACGGGATCGCGGCCCGGGCGGCCTCCACCGCCCAGAACACCGCCTCCGGCGTGGCCGGACTGGCCAGCTCGACGCTGTGCCCGGCCGGTCCGAACGCGGCGGCGGCCTGCCGCAGGGCCTCGCGGACGCTGAACGCCTCCATCAGGGGCGGCTCGCCGACCGCCTTGGAGCCGTAGACCACCCCTGACTCGGTGGCCCGCTCGTAGAGGTGCACGTTGAACTCCGCCGGCATCTCGGAGAAGCTGGGGATCTTGTAGGTGCTGGCCGACGAGGTGGCGAGCCGGCCGCGATGGGCACCGTCGGACTCGTCCCAGACCAGCTCCTCCAGGGTCAGCCAGCCGACGCCCTGGACGAAGCCGCCCTCGATCTGGCCGAGGTCGATCAGCGGGGACAGGCTGTCGCCCACGTCGTGCACGATGTCGACCCGGCGCAGCCGGTGGGTCCCCGTGAACCCGTCGATCTCGACCTCGGCGGCCGCCGCCCCGTACGCGAAGTACTTGAACGGCTCGCCCTGCATCCGCTCCGCGTCCCAGTGCAGCCCCTCGGTGCGGTAGAAGCCGGCCGCCCACAGCGGCACCCGCATCCCGTACGCGGTGCGGACCAGGGCGGCCCACTCGAGCTGCCGGTCGTGGAACCCGATCCCGGTGACCACCCCGTCGACGACCCGGACGTCGTCGGGGTGGACGCCGAGCTGGCCGGCGGCAACGGTGTCCAGCCGGGCCCGGATCTGCTCGCAGGCGTCCTTGATCGCACCCCCGTTCAGGTCGGTACCCGAGCTGGCCGCCGTCGCGGAGGTGTTGGGCACCTTGTCGGTCCGGGTCGGCGCCAGCCGGACGTAGCTCAGCGGCACCCCGAGCGCGGTGGCGGCGACCTGGATCATCTTGGTGTGCAGGCCCTGGCCCATCTCGGTGCCGCCGTGGTTGATCAGCACCGAGCCGTCCTTGTAGACGTGCACCAGCGCACCGGCCTGGTTGAACGCGGTCAGGTTGAACGAGATGCCGAACTTGACCGGCGTGAGAGCCAGCCCGCGCTTGGTGTCGGGGTGTTCGCGGTTGAATGCCGCCACCGCCGCCTGCCGGCGGGGGAAGTCGCTGCGCTCGAGGACGAGCCGCCAGATGTCGGCCAGCCGCTCGGCGTGCCGGACCGGCTGGCCGTACGGGGTGGGCTGTCCGGGCGCGTACAGGTTGCGTCGGCGCAGCTCGTCCGGCGCGATGCCGAGCAGCGGCGCGCAGCGGCCGAGGATGTCCTCGATCACGATCATGCCCTGCGGGCCGCCGAAGCCGCGGAAGGCGGTGTTGGACGGCCGGTTCGTCTTGGCGACGCGGCCGTGCACCTCGACGTGCGGGATCCAGTAGGCGTTGTCGATGTGGCAGAGCGCCCGGGCCAGCACCGGCTCGGACAGGTCCAGGCTCCAGCCGCCGTTGCTGGTCAGGGTGGCCCGGAGGGCGGTGATCCGGCCGTCGGCGTCGAAGCCGGCCTGCCAGGTCGCGGAGAACGGATGCCGCTTGCCGGTCATCGTGAGGTCCTGGGTGCGGTTGAGCACCAGGCTGACCGGCCGGCCGGTCCGGGTCGCGCCGAGGGCGGCGACCGCGGCCAGCCCGTGCGGCTGGAACTCCTTCCCGCCGAACCCGCCGCCCATCCGCAGGCACTGCACGGTCACGGCGTGTGCCGGCAGGCCGAGCACGTGGGCCGCGATGTCCTGGGTCTCGCTGGGGTGCTGGGTGCTGGACTGCACGAACACCTGGCCGCCCTCGTCGACGCCGGCCAGCGCGGCCTGGCCCTCCAGGTAGAAGTGCTCCTGGCCGCCGATCTCCAGCTCGCCGGAGAAGACGTGGGCCGCCTCGCGCAGGCCCTGCTCGACGTCCCCTCGGCGGAGGGTCCGCGGGGATCCTTGGAAGCTCCCGGCGGCGATGGCCTCGGCCACGCTGAGCAGGGCGGGCAGCGGTTCGTAGTCGATCTCGACGCGCTCGGCCCCCCGGCGTGCGGCATCCGGGGTCTCGCCCAGCACCCAGCACACCGCGTGGCCGGAGAACATCACCTCGGCGGGGAACAGCGGCTCGTCGTGCTTCTCCCCCGCGTCGTTCTCCCCCGGCACGTCGGCGGCAGTCAGCACCGTGACCACGCCGTCGACCGCGTACGCGGGCGCCGGGTCGAGCCGGGTGACCCGAGCGTGCGCATGCGGCGCCTGGACCGGCCAGGCGTGCAGCACGTCCTTGGTGCGGTGCACGAGGTCGCCGGTGTAGAGGGCGGCGCCGGTCACGTGCAGGGCCGCGCTCTCGTGGGAGACCTCGAGCCCGACCTTGGGGTTCAGCGGCCGGTCGGCCAGCCCTTTCATCGAACCTGCACCTCGCGCCCGCTCGTCCGCCTCGGACCCCGCCTTCCGCCGCGCTCTCGGACCCGATCGGTACCCCTGGTCACGACAGTCGGCGGGTCCTCGCTTGGTCGTCCAGGCGGGGCCGGCTGCCTCGCTACCCGACGCCCGGTGCTCACGCGGGACTCTCCGCACGCTCGGGGCGGTGGGTGGCGTGAAGCTTGAGCAGCGAGGTGCGCAGCATCGCCGTGCGGTAGCGGGCGCTGGCCCGGTGGTCGCTCAGCGGGGTGCCCTCGCCGGCCAGCACCTCGGCAGCGGCGCGTACGGTCTCGGCGGTCCAGGGCTGCCCGGTCAGCGCGTCCTCGGTGGCGTACGCGCGGATGGGCGTCGCGGCCACCCCACCCAGCCCGATGACGGCCCGCTCGACCGTGCCACCGGCCACGGACAGGGCGTAGGCGACCGACACGCTGGAGATGTCGTCGAAGCGCCGTTTGGCGATCTTGTGGAAGGCCGTCGCTCGAGCGAGCGGCAGCGGGATCCGCACGGTCTTGATCAGCTCGCCGGCTCGCAGCACGGTCTGCCGGTAGCCGGTGAAGAAGTCCGCCAGCGCCACCTCGCGCTCGCCGTCGCGGGAGACGAGCACCAGCGAGCAGTCGAGGGCCAGCAGGACGGGCGTCGCGTCGCCGATCGGCGAGCCGGTGCCGAGGTTGCCGCCGAGCGTGGCGCCGTTGCGGATCAGCCGGGACGCGAACTGGCCGAACAACGCGTCCAGCAGCGGCACCCGGCCGGCGAGCCCGCGCTCGATCTCGGACAGGGTGAGGGCGGCGCCGATCTCGACGGAGGCGTCGGTGGTCTCGAGGCCGCACAGCTCGGGCAGCCGGTCGATGCCGATACTCAGCGGAGCCCGGGCGTGCCGGAGGTTGAGCTCGACCCCCCAGTCGGTCGAGCCGGCGACGACCTGGGCGTCCGGCTGCTCGGTGATCCGGTCGAGGGCCTCGGCCAGGGTGGCCGGCCGGACGAAGGCGCCGTGCGGGCTGTCGGTCGTGGCGGCCCCCGCGGCGGGGGCCGGATGGTCGCACCGGTCCCGGAGCGGATCGACCGAGCCCAGCCCCGGCACGGGCAGGGCGTACGCGGCGTCGCGGATCGGCCGGTAGCCGGTGCAGCGGCAGAGATTGCCGCTCAAGGCGTGCAGGTCGAAGCCGTTCGGGCCCTGCTCGTGGTCGGGCGCGGTGCCCGGGTCGGTGGGGTCGCTCCGGCCGTTGCCGGCGTGGCCGTTCGAGGAGCCGGTCGGCGCACGGTCCGGCCGGTAGTACTCGGCCGCCATCGCGCAGACGAAGCCCGGGGTGCAGTAGCCGCACTGCGAGCCGCCGCGGTCGGCCATCTCCTGCTGCACGGGGTGCAGCGCGTCCGGGGTGCCGAGCCCCTCGGCGGTCAGCACCTCCTGGCCGACGTAGGCCGCAGCGGGAACGAGGCAGGCGTTGATCGCGGTCCAGCGGCTGCGCTCCGCGCCGTCGGTGCGCAGGACCAGCACGGCGCAGGCCCCGCCCCCCCCCGGCGCCGGCCCCCCCCGCCCCCGCGCCGCCGCCGAGGTGGGCGCGGGGCCGGCGGGCGCCGCGCAGCCAGTCGAGCAGGGTGACGTGGCCGCCGACCGGTCCCAGTCGGCGTGACCGGCCGTTGACCAGCACGGTCTGCTCCATGTCGACGCTCCCTTCAAGGCTGCGGGAGCACAGCTCTGTGCGGCGATCGGTGGCGCGGCAAAGCGCCGGAAGATGATCGATCTTACGCCCGGGCACCAGCACCCGCTACAGATTCAGGCGCAGGCGGAGGGCGGCGTCCGGGTCGGCCACCAGCGGTCCGGGAAGCTGGCCGAGTCGGCGAGTGAGACGGGAGACGTCGACCGACCGCACCTGCTCCGCCTGCGTCTTCGACGGGACAGGCAGGCCGGCCCCGCGAGCAGGAAGCAGCACCTGGAAGGGCAGGACGTGGGCGACGTTCGACGTCACGGGCACGATGCTCACCGTCCCGTGCCCCAAGGTCGCCGCCCGGCGGTTGCCTGATCATTGCTGACGATCACGGCCGGCCTGCTCGTCGGCATCGCCGAGCTCATCGTGCCGCAGCCGGTCGACGGCGTACTGGATCACCGCTGAGCGGAGCCGATGCCGTGCTCAGTGGCGTAGGCGTCCAGGTCGTTGAGGTCGACCGCCGACGGACTGACACCCACCTTCACACCGGTGTTGCTACTCGCAGTACCACCCAGGGCGGAGAACTGCCCGGGCGAACGCGAACCGGGGGACCGCCCCCCCCCCGGGCCCCCGGCCGCCGGGGCCGGGGGGCCCGGTGGGCGCCGGGGGGGCGCCCCCGGGGCCTCGCCGTCCTCGCCCGCCACGACCGGCCCGACCTCACCGCCCGGCTGCGCCAGGCCCGCACCCGGCTGGTCGACGGCCGGGTCCGGGTGCTGGTGGTCGGCGAGTTCAAGCAGGGCAAGAGCCAGCTGGTCAACGCGCTGGTCAGCGCACCGATCTGCCCGGTCCACGACGACGTGGCCACGGCCGTGCCGACCATCGTGCGCTACGCCGAGCAGCCGTCGC
>CAXTVE010000004.1:0-13370 GCA_964247485.1 uncultured Propionibacteriaceae bacterium | reverse complement strand
CGGGCGCAACACCCCCCCGGCCAACCCCCACCCGCCCCCCGCCGCCCCCGCAGCGCCAGGTCGCGGGGGCCCTGGTGCCGGGTTTCGACGGGGGTGAGCCCCAGCCCTGCTCCTACTTGTAGGAGACCGTGGCGCCGGCGCCCTCGAGGGCCTCCTTGGCCTTGTCGGCGGCCTCCTTGGTGACCTTCTCCAGGACGGCCTTGGGGGCAGCCTCCACCAGGTCCTTGGCCTCCTTCAGGCCCAGGCTGGTGAGCGTCCGCACCTCCTTGATGACCTGGATCTTCTTGTCGCCGATCGACTCGAGGATCACGTCGACCTCGTCGCTGGCCTCCTCCTCGGCCGCGGCGCCGTCCCCGCCACCGGTGGCCGGCGCGGCCGGACCGACAGCGACCGGAGCGGCCGCAGTCACCCCGAAGGTGGTCTCGAACTCCTTCACGAACTCGCTGAGCTCGATCAGGGTGAGCTCCTTGAAGGCGTCGAGGAGCTCGGCGGTGCTGAGCTTCGCCATGGTGTTCCTTCCTTACTGGTCGTTCGCAGCGGATGCTGTGGTGGTGTCCTCGACGGGGGTCTCCGCCGGGGGTGCAGCGGGCGCTGCGGTTGCCGCCGAGGCGGCGAGTTCTTCGTTGCTGGGCTCGGAGGTGTCCTCCGCGGCCAGCTCGGCGTTGGTCGGCTCTTCAGGTGCAGCCTCGGCCGCCAGCTCTTCGTCGGTCGGCTCCGGACGGGCGTCGGCGTCAGCCGCTGTCCCGCCCGGGGCCAGCAGCGACGGGTTCTCCTCCGCCGCCTGCTGCAGCGCCGCGGCGAGCCGGGCGACCTGGGACAGCGGTGCGGAGATCAGGGAGATCGCCTGCTGGAGGATGCCCTGCATGCCGCCGGCCACCTTGGCCAGCAGGACCTCCCGCGACTCGAGGTCGGCAAGCTGGCGGATGTTCTCCGGGCTGATCACCTTCCCCTCGAGCACACCGCCCTTGATGATCAGCAGGGGGTTGGCCCGACCGAAGTCACGCAAACCCTTGGCCACGTTGACCGGGTCGCCCGAGATGAAGGCGATCGCGGTCGGCCCGACCAGCTGGTCCTCGATGCCCTCGACCCCGGCCTCACGGGCCGCGATGGTCGTCAGGGTGTTCTTCGAGACGGTGTACGTCGCGTCCTCGCCGAGAGAGCGGCGGAGCTCACCGAGCGCCTTCACACTGAGCCCGCGGTACTCGGTCAGCACCACGCCGGTCGCACTGCTGAAACGCTCGCTCAGCTCTGCGACGGCGGCTGCCTTGTCCGGCCTCGCCATGGTGTTCCTCTCCTCGTCACGGTTCTAGGCGCCGGAGGGGCTGGTGAAGCGGCGTACGGACACATGCAAAAGCCCTTGGTGCGCAGGCGACCAAGGGCGGCGGGCCAGGCGTGGGCCTGGGCGGTGCAACCTTCAGCTTTCACCTGCGCGGGCCGTCCGTACGGACTCTTCGGGCCGGGCACGGGGCACGGCCAACCAGCGGTCTGCGGCATGCCGAGTCTAGTTGACCGGGCCAGCCACTTCCAACTCCAGCCGCACGGCGAGTTCTGTGACGCAACCATGACCGCTGAGCGTCACGCTGGCTATTCAGATCTCGATTTGATAACGTGCGGCGACGCCGATGGCTCGACGACGGGGACGAGCCTCACCGACATCGGCCTCGGGGAATTCGAGGGGAGCACGACATGGGAAAGTTTTCCAGACGCCTGGCCGCGGTCGCGGCCGCCGCCGGCCTGACCTGGGCCGCGCTCGGCGTCGCCACGCCGGCCGCGGCCGCTAGCTGCGAGACCTCCTTCAAGACCTACACCGCCGTCAAGGCGGGCACCCGCGGAGCGCAGGCCGAGGCCGTCCAGTGCCTCATCCGCCGCACCCACCGGCCCATCCGCGCCGACGGGACCTTCTCCGCCGAGGACGCCACCAAGCTCAAGAGCTTCCAGCGCTCGGTGAAGCTCACCCCCACGGGCCGGGCCAACAAGGGCACCTGGGTCGCCCTGATCTCCGTGGGCTCGCGACCCGGGCTGAACGCCGGTGACCGCGGCTCCGACGTCGTCCGGCTGCAGCGCGCCCTGCGGGCAGCCGGCTACAAGAGCCTGACCGGCACCGGCTTCTACGGCGCCAAGACCGTCACCGCGGTCAAGCTGGTCCAGCGCGGCAACGGCCACAAGGCGACCGGCACCGTCGGCACGAAGTTCTGGCGGCTGCTGCAGAGCGGCAAGCTCAAGCCGGGCAAGAAGGCCCCCAAGCCCAAGCGGGCCGTCGCCTCGGCCAGCGCCTCGACCAAGGGCGCCAAGGCCCTCGCCTTCGCCAAGCGCCAGCTCGGCGACAGTTACGGCTACGGCGCCACCGGCCCGAACCGCTGGGACTGCTCGGGCCTGACCCAGGGCGCGTACAAGTCCGCCGGGGTCAAGCTGCCGCACAGCGCCCGCGGCCAGCTGAAGTACGGCAAGTCGGTGCGCAAGTCCGACCTGAAGAAGGGTGACCTGGTCTTCTTCTACTCGCCGGTCCGGCACGTGGCGATCTACGCCGGTGGCGGCAAGGTCATCCACGCCTCGCGGCCGGGCAAGCCCGTCGGCTACATCCAGATGAAGTACATGCCGTACGCGGGGGCCCGTCGCATCGGGTGACCCCATGCTGGAGGGCTGACCGCAACGGGCGTCCTCCCTCCCATCAGGAAAGTGGTCGCAGCCAGCAGAGTCCGGCCCAGATCTCTTGCCGGCTGTGGCCACTTTCCTCTTGACTGGGCCGGTGCATGACTCTTCCCGATCAGCGCCGGGGACTCCCGCCTCGGAATCCCGACACAGCATGATCCGCCCGGCCCGCCCCGAGGACGTGCCGCGGATCCATCAGCTGGTCGTCGATCTGGCCACCTACGAGCGGGCCGCGGAGCAGGTGCGAGCCACCCCCGAGCAGCTGGCCGAGGCCCTGTTCGGGCCGCAGCCCGCGGCGTACGCGCTGGTTGCCGAGCAGGCGGGCACCGTGGTCGGTTTCGCCCTCTACTTCCGCAACTTCTCGACGTGGGAGGGCGTGCACGGGATCTACCTCGAGGATCTCTACGTCACCCCCGAGGTGCGCGGGCTCGGGCTGGGCAAGGCCCTGCTCGCCGCCCTGGCCGAGATCGCGGTGGAACGCGGCTACGCGCGTCTGGACTGGGCGGTCCTGAACTGGAACCAGCCCTCGATCGACTTCTACTCCCGCCTCGGGGCCGCGCCGATGGACGAATGGCTGACCTTCCGGCTGACCGGGCCCGCCCTGAGGCAGCTGGCCGGCAGAGCCTGAGGGGGCCGCGGAGTACCCTGGGAGGCGTCGGCAGCCCGCAGATCCGCTGGTCAGTGGGCTGCTGACCTGCTCCCGGGCTCCGGACCTACTGCTGCTCGACGGGGCGGGTCTGGTTGGCGTCGACCGGGATGCCCGGGCCCATGGTGGTCGACAGGGTGATCTTGCGCAGGTAGCGGCCCTTGGCGGCGCTGGGCTTGAGGCGCAGGATCTCGTCCATGGCGGCGAAGTAGTTCTCAGCCAGCTGGTCGGTGGTGAACGACGCCTTGCCGATGATGAAGTGCAGGTTGGCGTGCCGGTCCACCCGGAACTCGATCTTGCCGCCCTTGATGTCCGACACCGCCTTGGCGACGTCGACGGTCACCGTGCCGGTCTTCGGATTGGGCATCAGGCCGCGCGGGCCGAGGACGCGGCCGAGGCGGCCGACCTTGCCCATCAGGTCCGGGGTGGCGACGACCGCGTCGAAGTCCAGGTAACCGCCGGCCACCTTGTCGATCAGCTCGTCGGCCCCGACCTCGTCGGCCCCCGCGGCCTCGGCGGCCGCCGCCCGGTCACCGGTGGCGAAGACCAGGACCTTGGCGGTCTTGCCGGTGCCGTTGGGCAGGTTGACGGTGCCGCGGACCATCTGGTCCGCCTTGCGCGGGTCGACGCCGAGCCGCATCGAGACGTCCACGGTCTCGTCGAACTTCGCCTTGGTGTTGGCCTTGGCGAAGTCGAGGGCCTCGGCGGGGGCGTAGAGCTTCGCGTCGTCGACCTTGGCGGCGACCTCGTTGTAGTTCTTGCTGCGCTTCATGCTGCTGGTCCTTGTCTGTTGAGCCAGTTCTGGTGTGCGAGCCGCGCGGCTCTCCCAGGGTGGGGCCTTACTCGGAAACGGTGACACCCATCGAGCGGGCGGTGCCCTCGACGATCTTCATGGCCGCGTCGACGTCGTTGGCGTTGAGGTCGGGCAGCTTGGTGGTGGCGATCTCGCGCACCTGGTCGCGGGTGATCTTGCCGACCTTGGTGGTGTGCGGGACGCCGGATCCCTTCGGCACGCCGGCGGCCTTCTTGATCAGCTCCGCGGCGGGCGGGGTCTTGGTGATGAAGGTGAACGACCGGTCCTCGTAGATCGTGATCTCGACCGGGATCACCGTGCCGCGCTGGGCCTCGGTCGCGGCGTTGTAGGCCTTGACGAACTCCATGATGTTGACGCCGTGCGGACCGAGGGCGGTACCGACCGGCGGCGCAGGGGTGGCGGAGGCCGCGTTCAGGGCGACCTTCACCAGCGCGGCGACCTTCTTCTTGGCAGGCATGCGGGATGTGTTCCTTGTCAGGTGTCTCGAGTGGGGGTTGGGGCTCAGACCTTCTGGATCTGCGGGAAGGTCAGGTCGACCGGAGTCTCCCGGCCCAGGATCTCCACCAGCGCCTTGAGCCGCTGGTTGTTGACGTTGATCTCGGTGATGGTCGCGTGGACGCCGGCGAACGGTCCGTCGACCACCATGACCGAGTCGCCCACGGCGAAGTCGGCCACCTCGATCTTCTTCTTACGGCGCGGCTTGCCGTCGGTGCCGACGGTCGCCGCGGCCACCACGGCCGGGGCCAGCATCTTCTCCACCTCGTCGAGGCTGAGCGGCACCGGGGAGTTGGAGTGCCCGACGAACCCGGTCACCGACGGGGTGTGGCGGACGGTCGACCAGGACTCGTCGGTCAGGTCCATCCGGACCAGTACGTAGCCCGGGAGCACCGTCCGACGCACCTGCTTGCGCTGGCCGTTGCGGATCTCGGTGACCTCCTCAGTCGGCACGATGATCTCGTAGATGTAGTCCTCCATGTTGAGCGAGGACACCCGGTTCTCCAGGTTCTGCAGCACCCGGTTCTCCATGCCGGAGTAGGTGTGCACGACGTACCAGTCGCCCGGCTTGCTGTGCAGCTCGGTCCGGAAGGTCTCGAGCGCGGCCTGCCCGGCGTCGGTCTCGGGCTCGTCCCCCTCCTCCTCCGGCTCGGCCGCCGCGGCGGGAGCGCCGAAGTCGAGGTCGAGGTCGTCCTCCTCCTCGGTCGCCGTGTCGCTGTCGCCGCCGAAGTCGAGGTTGATGTCGACGTCATCCTGACGCGCCGTGTAGGTGCCCAGGTCGATGTCGAAGTCCTCGGCGACCGGAGCGGTCTCGCCTGGCTCCACCGGCTCCACCCGCGACTGCGGGTCGTCGGCTGAGAATTCGGGCACGGTCATCTCTTTCGTTGCTAGGAAGTACAGCGTCGGTCAGCTGAAGATGCGGAAGATCGCGGCGCCGAAGCCCAGGTCGAGCAGGCTCACGTACGCGATCACGAACAGCACGAAGACCAACACCACGATGAAGTAATTGATGAGCTGCTGACCGGTCGGGTAGACGACCTTGCGCAGCTCCCCCACGGACTGCCGCACGAACTTCAGCGGCGTCGTCCGCTCCCGCCGGACCGGCTGGTCGCGCTTGCCCGTCGAGGCGGCCTGGGGCGTACGGGCCGAGGCCGGTCGGCGCGCGGACGACCCGGCGCGGGAGGCGACCGCGACACCGGCCGGCTCCAGCACCTTGGCGTCGTCGTCATCGCTGTCGACACCGGGGCCGTCGGAGTCGTCATCGGGGTCGTCGTCGGAGGTCACACCGGCGTTGCGCACGATCTCGTCGAACTCGTCCGGCTCGGCGTCGTCGAGGTCGTCCTCGCTCCGCCGGCCGTTCTGGTCGGCCAGAGTCGGTCGCTCCGGCGTACCGCCCGGCTCACCCGACTCCCGCGGCGAGCGCGCCAGGACCTCGGCGGTCGAGGACCCGGTGTGGTCGTCGACGGACTCCGACGGGTCGGCCGTACCCGACTCGTCGTCCGGGTCGACCTCGTCTCGCTTCGCCACTGAACTCCCGCCTCGTCACGTTCGTCGTCCTAGCCCTGCAGGGCAAGAGGGACTTGAACCCCCAACCTTCGGTTTTGGAGACCGATGCTCTGCCAGTTGAGCTATTGCCCTTCGCGGTCCTGGGCCGCCGGCTCGCCGGTCGCGCCGGGGCGCACCAAACTACCGGTGACTTCGCACCAAGTCCTCGATTGTAGTGCGCCGGGAGCCCGGAGTCGAACGCGAGCTCAGCGGCGGCGAAGGAGCTTCTCGGTGGCCGCCAGCAGGACGCAGGTGGCCAGGCCGTCGACGGCGTTGGCGACCTCCTCGGGGGCGGGGAAGCTGGGGGCGATCCGGATGTTCCGGTCGTTCGGGTCGTAGCCGTGCGGGAAGGCCGCCCCGGCCCCGGTCAGGTTGATGCCGGCGTCCTTGGCCAGCGCCACCACCCGGGACGCGGTGCCGTCCAGGACGTCCAGGCTGACGAAGTAGCCGCCGTCCGGGTTGGTCCAGGTCGCGACCGCGTGCTCGCCCAGCCGCTTGCCGAGGATCTCCGACACCTGCGCGAACTTGGGCGCGAGCAGGGCGCGGTGCCGCCGCATCAGCTCGAGCACCCGCTCCGGGCTGCGCAGGTACTCCGCGTGCCGCAGGTGGTTGAGCTTGTCCGGCCCGATGGTCCGCTTGGCCAGGTGACGCACGTACCAGGCCACGTTGGCCGCCGAGCCGGCGAAGAACGCCACCCCGGCCCCGGCGAAGGTGATCTTCGAGGTGGACGCGAACAGGAACGGCCGGTTCGGGTTACCGGCCTCCTCGGCCAGGGTCAGGATGTCCAGGGCCGGGATCTCGTCGTCGGTCAGGTGGTGCACCGCGTACGCGTTGTCCCAGAAGATGCGGAAGTCGTCGGCCGCGGTGGGCATCTCCAGCAGCGCCCGGGTGACCTCCTCGGTGTAGACCGCGCCGCTGGGGTTGGCGTAGGTGGGCACGACCCAGATGCCCTTGACCGCCGGGTCCTCGGCGGCCAGCTCACGCACCTCGTCCAGGTTCGGGCCGTGCGGGCCGAGCTCGACCGGGATCATCTCGATGCCGTACTGCTCGCACAGCGCGAAGTGCCGGTCGTAGCCGGGCACCGGGCAGAGGAACTTCACGCCGCCGCGCAGCCAGGGCGCGTAGGAGTCGACGGTGCCCTTGAGCAGGGAGAAGACCAGGGTGTCGTGCATGATGGCCAGGCTGGCGTTGTCCCCGGCGATGAGCTGGTCGACCGGCACGTTGAGCAGCGGCGCGAAGATCTCCCGCAGCTCGGGCAGCCCGTAGAGCCCGGTCGGCGGTGAGTAGTTGCGGCAGTCGACGCCGTCCTCGGCCCGGAAGCTGCCCTCGCCCGGCAGGGTGAGCAGCTCGTTGGACAGGTCGAGCTGCGCGGGCGACGGCTTGCCGCGGGTCATGTCCAGCTTCAGGCCACGCCCGACCAGGGCCTCGTACGCGAGCTGCTGCTCCGCGTGCTGGGCGGCGAGTTCCTCGTGGCTGAGGTCGGACAAGGGCATGGTGGAACTCGCTTCGCAGGAGGGAACGGTGGGGCCGCGTAGCAGTTTAAGTGCTGCCGCGCTCGATCGTAGAGTCGGTTTATGACACCGACGTCGACGATCGCCCGCTGGGTTCCCGACCGCGCCGCCACCGATCCGGGGCTGCCGGCCATCCGACAGGGCGAGACCGTGCTGAGCTACGGCGACCTCGACGCCGCCAGCGCCCGGTTCGCCACCATCCTGGCCGACCGCGGCGTACGGGCCGGCGACCGGGTGGCGATGACCATGCCCAACGTGGCGTACTTCCCGATCGTCTACTACGCCATCCTGCGGCTCGGCGCCATCGTGGTGCCGCTGAACCCGCTGCTCAAGGCCGGGGAGATCGCGTACGCCTGGAACGACGCGGGCGCGCGGGTCGCGGTGGTCTTCGCCCTGTTCGCCGAGGAGGCGGGCCGCGCCGCCGAGGTGACCGGGACCGACGTGGTCGTGGCAACGCCGGGCGAGCTCGAGGCCCAGCTGGCCGGCACGGAGGCGTACGCGGGCGTGACCGAGCGGGCCGCCGAGGACACGGCGGTGATCCTCTACACCTCGGGGACGACCGGCCAGCCCAAGGGGGCGGAGCTGACCCACGCCAACCTGGCCAGCAACGTCACCACCACGCTGGAGACCCTGCTGGCGATGGGGCCGGGTGACGTGGTGTTCGGGGGGCTGCCGCTGTTCCACTCCTTCGGCCAGACGGTCGGGCTGAACGCCGCGATGGCGGGCGGAGCCTGTCTGACGTTGCTGCCGAAGTTCGACGGGGCGGAGGCGCTGTCGATCGTCGACCGGGACCAGGTGACGGTCTTCCTCGGCGTGCCGACGATGTACATGGCGCTGCTCGCCGTGCCGGTGTCCGAGCGGGAGCGCCTGGACACGTCCTCGCTGCGCACGGCGGCCTCGGGCGGCGCGTCACTGCCGGTGGAGGTGCTCCGCGGGGTCGAGGAGGCGTTCGGCATCACGCTGCTCGAGGGCTACGGCCTGTCGGAGACCTCGCCGGTGGCCTCGTTCAACCACCCCGACCGGCCGACCAAGCCGGGCTCGGTGGGCACGCCGCTGCGGGGTGTGGAGTTCGGGCTGCGCGACGAGCACGACGCGGAGGTGGGCGAGAACGAGATCGGCGAGATCGTGATCCGCGGCGAGAACGTGATGAAGGGCTACTGGAACCGGCCCGACGCGACCGCGGAGGCGATGCGCGGCGGCTGGTTCCACACCGGCGACCTAGCGACGCGGGACGCCGACGGCTACCACTTCATCGTCGACCGGGTGAAGGACATGATCATCCGCAACGGGTTCAACGTCTACCCGCGGGAGATCGAGGAGGTGCTGTACGCGCACCCGGCCGTCGCCGAGGCCGCGGTCTTCGGGGTCCCCGACGCCGCCCACGGCGAGGAGATCGCCGCGCTGGTCACCCTCAAGGCCGGTGCCGAGGCGACCGAGGACGAGCTGCGGGACTTCGTGCGCGAGCAGATCGCGGTCTACAAGTACCCCCGGATCATCCGCTTCGGCCCGCTGCCTAAGGGTCCGACGGGCAAGATCCTGAAGCGCGAGATCAAGCTCGACCTCTGACAACACCCACCGAGCACAGGTTGCTGCTGCTGAGCACAGGTTGCAACCTGTGCTGAGCGGCCGAAACCTATGCCGGCATAGGTTTCGGGCGAGAGGCCGCGGCGGTCAGTGCGGCCGGGTCTTGGCGACCAGGGCGCTGTGGGGGCCGAGGTGCACCGCGTCGGCGCCGAGCTCCACCGCGCCCAGCTCCAGCAGCGGGGCCAGGTCCCCCGCCACCGGCACCGTGGTGGGCGAGTCGGAGAAGTTCACCGCGACGGTCGTGGCGCCGCGCTCCAGCCGCAGCCAGCCGCCGTCATCGTCCGAGACCGCCGTCCCGGCGTCGAAGCGCGGATCGGTGAAGTCCGGGTGGCTGCGGCGGAGCCCCAGCAGCCGCCGGGTCAGGTCGAGCAGGAACGCCTGGTCGGGCTCGGTGAGCTCGGCCCAGTCCAGCTTCGCCGAGGCGAAGGTCTGCGGGTCCTGCGGGTCGGGCACCGAGCCGGTGTCCCAGGCCATCGCCGCGAACTCCTCGAGGCGACCCTTCCGGACCGCCTCGCCGAGCTCGGGCTCGGGATGGGAGGTGAAGAACGGCCAGGGCGTGGTCGCCCCCCATTCCTCGCCCATGAAGATCATCGGCGTGAACGGGCTGAGCAGGGTGACCAGCGCGGCCAGCGCCTGCTGGGCCGGGCTGATCTTGGCCGACAGTCGCTCGCCCGTGGCCCGGTTGCCGATCTGGTCGTGGTTGTCCGCGCAGACGACCAGCCGCCAGGTGGGCGTCCGCAGGAGGTCGATCGGCCGCCCGTGGCCCCGGTGCCGGAAGCTGGAGGTCGTCCCGTTGTGGAAGAAGCCCTGGGTGAAGACCTTGCCCAGCGCCTCGAGCGAGTCGAAGTCGGCGTAGTAGCCGGACGTGTCCCCGGTCAGGCTGACGTAGAGCGCGTGGTGGAAGTCGTCGCTCCACTGCCCGTCCAGCCCGTAGCCACCGCCGGCCCGCGACGTGATCAGCCGCGGGTTGTTCAGGTCCGACTCCGCGATCAGCGGCAGTGGCCGGCCCAGGAACGCGCTGCGCGCCGCCACCTCGATGCTCATCTGCTCCAGGATCGGCACCGCCCGGTCGTCGTGCAGCGCGTGCACCGCATCCAACCGGAAGCCGTCGACGTGGTAGTCGGTGACCCACATCAGCAGGTTGTCCAGGAGGTAGCGCCGGACCTCGTCGGAGTCGGGCCCGTCCAGGTTGGGCGAGGCGCCCCAGGTGTTCAGCCCGGTGCTCAGGTAGGGCCCGAACTGCGGCAGATAGTTGCCGCTCGGGCCGAGGTGGTTGTAGACCACGTCCTGGACCACCGCGAGCCCACGCGCGTGGCACGCGTCCACGAACTCCTGGTAGGCCTGCGGACCCCCGTAGGTCTCCTGCACCGCATACCAGGCCACGCCGTCGTAGCCCCAGTTGTGGGTGCCGTTGAACGCGTTGACCGGCATCAGCTCGACGATGTCGATGCCCAGGTCGACCAGGTGGTCGAGCCGGTCCACGGCTGAGCGCAGGGTGCCCTCGGGGGTGAAGGTGCCGACGTGCAGCTCGTAGATGACCCCGCCGGCCAGCTGCCGGCCGGTCCACCGCTCATCGAGCACGCCCCACGCGTAGGCGGTCGGGTCGAACGTGCGCGACCAGCCGTGCACCCCGTCCGGCTGCCGCCGGGAGCGTGGGTCGGGCAGCACCGGATCGGCGCCGTCCAGCCGGAAGCCGTAGTCGAAGTCGCCGACGCCGTCCTCGGGCAGCGGACCGGCCGGCCGCCACCAGCCGGTCGCGTCACGCTCCATGGGCACCGTCGCCGCCTCGGTGGCGCCGACCGGCTTCAGGCAGAGCTCGACCCGTGCCGGGAACGGCGCCCACACGTCGAACCGAGACCTGCTCACAGCTCACACCCCACCAGGACCGGTTCCGGAACCAACGTCACCCCGAACGCCGCGCGGACGCCGTCCCGGACCTCGCGGGCCAGACGCAGCACGTCGTCCGCCGTCGCAGTACCCCGATTGGTCAGGGCCAACGAATGCTTGCTCGACAGCCGGGCCGGCCCGGTGCCGTAGCCCTTGCCGAAGCCGGCTGCGTCGATCAGCCAGGCGGCACTGGTCTTCACGGTGCCGTCGCGCTGCGGGAAGCGCGGGGCCCCCTCGGGCAGCCGGGCCGCCTCATCGGCGGGCAGCACCGGGTTGGTGAAGAACGAGCCCGCGCTCCAGGTGTCCGGGTCGTCGTCGGCCAGCACCATGCCCTTGCTCGTGCGCAGGGCGAGCACGGCGGCCCGGACCTCGGCGGTCGGTGCCCGCTCCCCCACCGCAACGCCCAGCCGACGGGCCAGCTCCGGGTAGCGGACCGGTGCGGACAGCTCGCCGAGCCGGAGCTGGAACGTCACCGCGGTGACCACATAGCGCCCGGGCCGGTCGTCCGGTGTCGTCGGGTGCTTGAAGCGGGAGGTGCGGTAGCCGAAGCCGCACTCCACCGCGAAGAAGGTCCGGATCCGCCCCGTCGCCCGGTCGAGCGTGCGGACCTGGGTGATCGTGTCCGCGACCTCGGCCCCGTACGCGCCGACGTTCTGGATCGGTGTCGCGCCGGTGGACCCCGGGATGCCGGACAGTGCCTCCAGCCCGACGAGGCCCTCGCGCACCGTGTGGGCGACCAGCGCGTCCCACGGCTCGCCGGCGGCCACCCGCAGGGTGGCTCCGGAGCAGGCGTCGGCCTCGGAGCCGATGCCGCGCAGGTCGACCCGGACCACCGTTCCCGTGAAGCCGTCGTCGCCGACCAGCAGGTTGGAGCCGCCGCCCAGCACCAGGACCGGCTCGCCGGCGGCGTCCAGCGCGGTCAGGGTCTCGACCAGCTCACCCTCGGTGGTGACGGTGACCAGCCGGGTCGCCGGGCCGCCGACGCGCAACGTGGTGTACGCGGCCAGGGACACGTCCGTGGCCGCGGGCGCGGCGGTCATCCGTTCCCCGGCCTCAGGTCGACCTCCGCGCGGGCCGCGCCGAGCACCTTGGCCCCGGCGCAGAGGGCCTCGATCCCGATCGTGGCGACGTCGCCGTCCAGGGCGGTCACGGTGGCGGTGAACGTCACCGCCACCCCTTCGGCGTCGTCGGGCCCCGGGCCCGGGCGGGTGAACCGGGCCGAGGAGGCGCGGCTCCGCGCCGGGGCGCCGGCCCAGTCGGGGCCCCCCCGGCGCGCGGCGCCCCGGGTGAGCAGGCCGTGCGCGACCACCCCGGGCAGCCCGAGCGCCGTGGCGAAGTGGTCGGAGAAGTGGATCGGGTTGAAGTCACCGGACGCCCCGGCGTAGCGCACCAGCTGCTCGCGGGTGAGCCGTACGGTGAGGGCGCCGACCTCGGTGCCGACGGCGGTCACGCCGCAGCCGGTCGGCTGTGCACGAACGTGGCCGTCGCGGTAGCCCGCTCGGTGCCGTCCGCTCCGGTGATCAGCACCGAGGCGGTGATCATCTCCGTGCCGGCGCGGACCCGGACCTTGTCGATGGTCAGGGCGGCCGCCACCACGTCTCCCGTCCGCAGGGGGGAGCGGTGGTCGAACCGCTGGTCGCCGTGCACGATCCGGGACAGCGCCAGCCCGAGCTCGGGGTCGTCGAAGAGCTGCTGCCAGGCCGGTGCGGCGATGACCGCGGCGAAGGTCGGCGGGGCGACGGGCGCAGGCCCGGCGTACGCGGGGGTGTCGTCGCCGAGGGCCCGGGCGAACTCGGCGATCTTGGCCGCGGAGACGGCGTACGGGGGCGTCGGCGGGTAGGTCCGCCCGACGTGCGCCTCCGACACTGCCACCCGCAGACCCTATCTAAAGCGCCGAGCGGTAGCGGTCCAGCACGATGCCGGCGACCCGCTCCCCCAGCGGCTCGACCAGCGTCCAGCCGTGCGCCTCGGCCAGGGCGCGGGCGGGGTCGAGCAACAGCCCGTCGGCCAGGAACAGCGGCAGGATCGCCACCGGTTCACCCAGCTGGTCGAGGACCTCGGCGGGTCGGGGCGCGCAGGTGGCGAAGGCGGCCCGCACCTTCCCGGTGCGGCGCCGTTCCACCCGGGCGGCCAGCTCGTCGACCGCGGCGTTGGCGGCGGGGTTCGACGACCCGACGGCGTAGAGCAGGGTCGCGACGTCGGACCCGACCCCGGCGTCAGCCAGGGCGTCCAGCAGCAC
>CAXTVE010000003.1:20908-29937 GCA_964247485.1 uncultured Propionibacteriaceae bacterium | reverse complement strand
CCACGCCGCGACCGGGCTGCCGCTGACCGTGGTCAACGACGGCGGAGCCGCACCCCGCGGACGCGCGCGCCGACGATCCCGGCCGCGCCGACCGCGGCCAGCAGGCAGAGCAGAACGGTTCCCCATCCCTCCAGCGCTCCGTCGGTCAGCACGGCGTGCCCGACGCCGAGCAGCAGCGCCAGGGCCGCGAAGAAGCTGTGCAGCACGGTGAAGCCGGTCCCCGACCAGGAGAGCGCCCGACGGGCGACCCCGAGGGCCACCACCACGGCAAGGGCCGCGGTGGCCAGCACCGCCATCCGGGCCCGGGTCGGACCGTCGGGTGAGATCGCGAACCAGACGTCGTCCGGACTCAGCACGGCCAACGCGGCCACGTGCCCACCGACCAGGGCGAGCGCGAGGACGCCGAGCGACCAGTGCAGTCGGAACACCTTCGGCCGAGACCTGGCCAGCAGCGCCCAGAACGGCTGCAGGGACAGCAGCACCACGGCCACGGCCGCCGTGACGGCCGAGACGACCAGGCTGGGAGAAGCCTGGCGCAGATGCGGGCTGGCCAGGGCGACGCCGAGGATCGCGGCGGTGGCGAGTCCGAACAGGCCCAGCAGGCTGCCGACGGCGGCGCCGCCCCGGGTCACGAGGAGGGCTGCAGGTTGAGGTCGATGGTGGCCGTGTCGTCGGCGAGGTCGACCACCCGTCGGATGAACACCGACTCGTACGTCCCGTCGTCGTAGCCGACGTGGATGTTCGGCTCGCCGAACTGGGCGATGGTCGGCGCGGTCTCCACCCGGTAGCGGCCGGCGCGGTCGGTCCGGACGCTGGTCCGGTTGTCGGACTCGCTGCCGGTCTCGGTGGCCAGCCAGACCTGGATGCGGACGCCCTCCAGCGGCGCGCAGCCCTCGGTGCTCCGGACCACTCCCTGGATGACGAAACCGTCGCCGAGGTCTTCGCCGGCAGGGGCATCGGGGAGGTAGTTGTTGGTCCCTCCCGGGTTGGACTCCGTGACCGGGCAGTCGCCCGCGGCGGCCGGTCCTCGGGCGTTCGGAGCGGAGTCGCCGCTCGAACCCACGTTCTCCGCCCCGGTGCCCGACAGCTGGCTGGTCAGCAGGGCCACCACGACGCCGAGGGTGACCAGCACGACGACCCCGCCGACGATCCAGGTGCCCAGGGTCGGACGCCCGGCCGACGTCGGTGGCTGCGGGGTTCCGGTCATGCCCTGCTCAACGGACAGCGGTCCGGCGAGGTTTCTGACCGGAGCTCTCAGAGACTGCCCTGCAGCTGGGGAAAGACCTTGGCGACCTTGCCCACGAGGTACTCGCCGTAGGTGCCATCGAACGCGCGCAGGTCCTGGCCGTCCCAGCGGGGCGGCCCGTCGGTGCCGGCGCGCCGGGCGACCTCGGGCAGCGGGGGCACCTCGGCGTCGAAGTCGGGGTCGAAGAAGAACGGGTACGACAGCCGCTCACGACCGCTGACGTTGCGCACCCGGTGCGGCGTCGACCGGTAGTAGCCGCCGGTCAGCCGGTCGAGCATGTCGCCGATGTTGCAGACGAAGGTACCGGGCAGCGGCGGCGCCTCGATCCACCCGCGCGACGTCCGTACGGCCAGGCCGCCGTTGTCGTCCTGGGCGAGCAAGGTCAGCAGGCCGTAGTCGGTGTGCTCGCCGACGCCCCAGTCGTCGACGCCGGCATCGGGTGGCGTCGGTGGGTAGTGGAAGATCCGGAACAGCACCGTCGGGTTGCGCGTGTACCCGGCCGCGAAGTACTCCGGGTCCAGGCCGAGGCTGACGGCCACCGCGCGCAGCACGTCCTGCGCGGTCGCCGACAACCGGTCGAGATAGTCGAGGACCGTGTCGCGCAGCGCCGGCACCGCCGTCGGGAAGAGGTTGCGGCCCTGCAGCGGCCGCTCCGAGCTGGGATCCTCCGTCCCGAAGTAGATGCCTTCCTTGCGGTCCGGGCGCCCGGAGGTCAGCTCAGCCCCGACGGGGAAGAACCCGCGCCAGGCCCGGCCGCCGTACTCCATCGCGATCTCGGCCTTGACCGCCTCGGGGAGGGCGAAGAACTCGCGGGCCGCCGCGTCCATCCGGGTCAGCAGCGCCGGCGGCACGCCGTGCCCGGTGACGTAGAAGAAGCCGCTGTCCCGGCACGCCCGCTCGATCGCGGCCGCGGTCGTGACCATCGGCCCGGACAGGTCGATCACCGGAAGACTCATTGGTCCATGGTGCCTGGACCAGTGCACCCTCGCGAAGCCGATCCGACCGCTGCGTAGCTCTCCTCCGCGTACCCGGTCTGACGACGTCACCTGCTCAGGCCCGGCGACGACGTCCCCGGGCTGCGCGCACCCAGCGCCAGGTTGACAACGTGCCTGGGCAGTACACCTAGCCGGACCGGTCGGCGGTCTCGCCCCGGCTCGGTCCACCGGTCGGCTCACCCGTTCGGCGCAGCAGGTCGCGGACCACCTGGGAGGCGACCTGGACCTGGCTCCGGAACACCTCGGGGTCGATCCCCTCCCCGCCGAGTGCCGTGTCGAGGGTGTCCAGGAACCGGTCCACGATGGGCACCCCCCGGCGGACACGCTCCCGTCCCTCGTCGGTGAGCTCCAGAACCCATGAGCCGCGGTGTACCAGGTTGGGCCGGCGAGCGATCCAACCGCGCTCGAGGAGGACGCCGAGGCGGCGGGCGAGCGTCGAGGGGGCCACCCCCACCAGCCTGGTCATGGCCGCGGGGGTGAGGCTCTCGTACGTGACCAGGCTGAGCACGGCGTACTCCCCCGAGGTCATACCGGTCTCGGCGAGGGCGGCGCTCAGCAGGGTCTCCATCCGCTCGCGGAGCAGGAAGATGTCGAACCCGAGGGAGATGCGCTGCTCGGCGGGCTGCGGTCGATGATCGACGGCGCGGAGCAGGTGCCGGGTCGTGTGGACGCGGACCAGCACGTCGGTGAGCCGCTGCTGGACCCGGCTCAGCTCGGCCCCGACGAGCTCGCCGCGGAGCGCACGGGACGCCACCCCGGGGCCGAACCCGGCGGCCCGCAGCGTGCCCATGGCCTGCAACCAGCGCACGTCGGCATCATCGTAGACCCGGTGCCGCCCCGGCGTACGGGTCTGGGGCCGCAGGTAGTCACGCTCCTCGTAGTAGCGGACCATGCGTACGCTCAGCCCGGTCCGGCGGGCGACCTCGCCGACGCGCATGCCGCACACCGTAGCGAACGCGCCGGACCCGAACCTCACATCCTGGAAGGTTCGACGTCGGATCGCCGTCCGGCCGGATGGCCTGGCCTAGGTTGGGCGGGTGGTCGTCGTCTGGCGTCGGGCAGCAGGGCTGCTCGGCGTCGCAGTGACCCTGTTTCTCGCGGCCTGCACGCCACCGCCGGCCCCGGCGGCGTCCAGCGCGACGTCGATCGCCCCGCCCGCGTGCACGGCCGGGGACGCCGGGGACTTCTGGCTCCCGCCGGGAGCGACCAGCGACGCCGGGGCGGTCTACAGCCTCGGCACCGGGCCCCGCGGCGTCCTGCTGGCGCCCCAGAGCGACGGTGACATCTGCCAGTGGTTGCCCGAGGGCCGGCGACTGGCCCGCGCGGGCTACCGAGTGGCGATGATCAACTGGGACATCCCGTACGAGGACCCGGTGACCAACGCCGCCGAACGGTTGGAGACGCTCGGAGCGACGACCATCGTGCTGGTCGGCGCGTCGCAGGGCGGCGCGTACGTGCTCGGGCTTGCCGCCCGGCTGCAGCCGGCCGGGGTGGTCTCGCTCAGCGGGGAGGCCTCGTTCGGTGACCTCGACAATCTCAGCCGCATCCGGGCGTACGCCGGACCGCTGCTGCTCGTCGGCAGTGAGGACGACGGCTACACCCCCGGCGACGCCACCCGCAACCTGGCCCGCAGCCATCCCGGGTCGGAGCAGGTCATCGTGCTGCCGGGCGCGACCCATGGCCTGGCGCTGCTGACCGACCCTACGGTCAGCACCGCCTTCGACCGCTTCCTCGCCCGGTACGCCCGGTGACCATGGTCCGGCACGACAACGGAGACGTGATGGCGTTCCGACGTCTGCTGGTGCTGCTGCTGGCGGTCCTGCTGACCGGCTGCGGCGCATCCGACCCGCAGCCGGCCGCGGCCCCGAGTCCGCCTACGGCGACCTCGGCCGCTCCCCCGTCGCCGACGGGCCCGGCCCGGATCGTCACCACCGACCCGGTGGCCGATCGGCAGGTCGACCTGACCATCGCGTCCCCCGCCGTCGGGGGCGAGGTCAAGGTGCGCCTGCTGCTCCCTCCGGGCTACCGGGAGGGTGACACCAAGCCTCGTCCGGTGCTCTACCTGCTGCACGGCTGCTGCGACACGTACGTGAGCTGGACCCGGTCGACCGACATCGCGGAGCTGAGCGCCGAGGCGGACCTGATCGTGGCCATGCCCGACGGCGGACCCGTCGGCTTCTACAGCGACTGGCGGACCGGGCCGGCCTGGGAGCGGTTCCACCTCACCGAGCTGCCCGAGCTGTTGACCCAGACGTACGGGGCCGACGAGCGGCGGGCCGTCGTCGGTGTCTCGATGGGTGGCCTGGGGGCCCTCGGATACGCCGCCCGGCACCCCGGGATGTTCCGTGCGGCGGCGTCGTTCAGCGGCATCGTCCACACCCGGCGCACTCCGGACACCGCGCAGGGCTACCTAGGGCTCGTGTCGTCCCAGGGCGAGGATCCGTACGCCCTGTGGGGCGACCCGGACGCCGACGTCGACGTCTGGCGGGAGCACAACCCGTACGACCTGGCCGACCGGCTGGCCGGAACCCGGGTCTATCTGGCCTCCGGCAACGGCGAACCGGGATCGCTGGATGCCGAGGACGCCTCCATCGACGGCATCGAGGGCGAGATCGGCCGGCAGAACACTGCGCTCGCCCGGCGCCTGCGGTCGCTCCGGCCCCGACCGACCATCGACCTCTACGGCTCCGGCACCCACAACTGGGTCTACTGGAACCGCGACCTCCACAAGGCCTGGCCGCTGCTCAGCGACGCCCTCGCCCGCTGACCGGACACCGAACCCTCGGTCTGGTCCCGGCTGCACCCCGGTCCACCGTGGGCGTGCCGGTTCAGGCCGAGGGGGGAACGACCGGTGCCGCAGTTCGAGGGACCGCGGTTGTCCAAGGTTGGGGCGAGCGAGGACACTCTCGTCAGAGAGGAGCATTCTCATGCAGAAGCGTGGCTACGGCCGCGGTCTGACGATGTCCGCCATCGGGGCACTCGTCGTCCTGCTCACCGGTTGCGCGGGCCCGTCGGGGTCTGGGGACTCGGTGACGCCCCCGTCGACCGCCCCGCGGACTGACGGCTCGACGGGCGCGCCGACGCCGAGCGGAGCCCGAACCGGACCCGACGGCCTGCCCTTCGTGATCGAGGAGATCACGGACCTGGACGAACCCTGGGCCATGACCTTCCTGCCTGACGGAAGGGCCCTGATCACCGGTCGCAGCGGCGAGCTGACCCTGCGGGACACCGACGGCCGGCTGGCCGAGGTCTCCGGCGTACCGGAGATCGTGGATGCCGGCCAGGGCGGGCTCGGCGACGTTCTCGCTGCTCCGGACTTCGAGTCGACCAACACGGTCTACCTCAGTTGGGCCGAAGCCGGTTCAGGTGGTGCAGGTGCGGCCGTCGGCCGCGCGACGCTGGCCGGTGACGGCGAGTCGGCGAGGCTGGAGGGTCTGACCACCGTCTGGCGGCAGCAGCCGAAGGTGGACGGCGATGCTCACTACGGTCACCGGCTGGCGTTCTCGCCCGACGGGGATTACCTCTTCGTCTCCTCGGGTGAGCGTCAGAAGATGGTTCCGGCCCAGGACCTGGGCACCAGCCTGGGCAAGATCGTCCGCCTCCGACCCGACGGCACGGCCGCCGACGGCAACCCGTTCGCCGACCGCGGTGCGGTTGCCTCCGAGGTGTGGAGCTACGGGCACCGCAACCCGCTCGGCCTCGCCTTCGACCCGGACGGCAACCTGTGGAACTCGGAGATGGGACCGCGGGGCGGCGACGAGCTGAACCTCGTCCGCGCAGGGGCCAACTACGGCTGGCCGGAGGTCTCCAACGGCTCGCACTACGACGGACGCGAGATCCCGGACCACGCCGACGGCGACGGCTTCGAGGCCCCGAAAGCCTGGTGGAACCCCAGCGTCTCGCCCGGCAGCCTGATGATCTACACCGGGTCGGCGTTCCCGCAGTGGCGGGGTGATGCGTTCCTCGGCGCCCTGTCCGGCCAGGCCCTCATCCGCGTGGACCTGGACGGCACCGAAGCCACCGAGGGCGACCAGTGGGATCTCGGCCGGCGGATCCGGGAGGTGGAGCAGGCCCCGGACGGCACCATCTGGCTGCTCACCGACGAGGGTCAGGTGCTCCGGCTGACCGCTCCCTGACCTGGTGGCCCCCGTTCCCTGTCCGCCGCGGATCAGCCGACGTCGCGCGCCCCGCGTCCGTGTCCTTCGGGGTCGAGGCCCCAGCTGATGACCCGCGTGGGCCGGATCCGGATGATCGCGCCGGGGAACCGCGCCGTCGTCTCGTCCGGGTCGTCGATGGCTTCGGCCACCCCGCGGATCTCCAGGCAGCGCACCAGCCACGGCCGTTCGGAGACGATGTCGTCGACGACGAAGGCCACCCGGCCCGTCTCGCCCACGTTGCGGTACTTGCGGCTCGTGGCCATGGCGTGGCCGCCGATGTCGATGCCCTGTGTCGGCGGATGGTAGGCGAAGGCCACCGGGTTGTTCTGCACGGTGCCGTCGGCGCGTACGGTCGCCAGCCGGCCCAACCGCTGGTCGGCGAGATAGCGGAGCTCACCCTCGGTGAAGATCATGCACTCTCCTCGGTGACCAGGACGATCTTGCCGCGGACGTGGCGGGTCTCCACCGCACGATGCGCGTCGGCGGCCGCGGCCAGTGGGTACGGCCGGACCTCGACCCGCAGAGCCCCGGCCGCGTACTGACCGGTGAGGCCGGCGAGACGGTCGGCGGACCGCTCGGTGCCCAGGCGCCGGACCCCGAGCGAGGCGGCGGCCGGGGAGTAGGCGGTCGTGCCGATGCGGGCGGGGTCGATGCCCAGGGCGAGCGAGGCCTGCAGGGCCTCGTCGGTGCCGGACGCGTCGAGGGCGGCGTCGACCCTTGGCGCCAGCACCCGGACCCGGTCCGCCAGGCCGTCGCCGTAGGCCACCGGTCGCGCCCCCAGGTCGCCCAGGTAGGCCGCGTTGGCCGGCCGGGCGGTGCCGATCACCGTGGCCCCGCGGGCCACGGCGAGCTGGACCGCGAACGAGCCGACCCCGCCGGACGCACCGTGCACCAGGAGGGTCTCGCCGGACCCGACGCCGAGCTGGTCCAGCGCGGAATCGGCCGTCTGGCCCGATGCCGACAGCACACCCGCCTCGACCCAGGGCATGCTGGCGGGCCGGTGGACGATCTGGGCCGGGTCCACCACGACGTGCTCGGCGTAGCTGGACAGCATCGCCCAGCCGAGCACCGCGTCCCCCGTCGCCCATCCGTCGACCCCGGCCCCGACCGCGTCGATCACGCCGGCGAACTCGTTGCCCAGCCGCTGCGGGAACCGGGCGGGGACGAAGGCGTGGGCGGCACCGCTCCGGAAGAGGCAGTCGAACGGCTGCACCCCGGCCGCCCGGACCTGGACGCGGACCGTACCGGGGTCGGGCGGGGCCGGCTGCTCCTCGACGATCCGCAGCACCTCGGGACCGCCGTACGCGTCGAACACCACCGTCCGGCTCATCGCGTCGCTCCGGTGGTGGTGGCCGCGGCCCCGTCGGGCCGGTCGGCGGTGTCGCCGCCGACCAGGAGGAGAAGCTGATCCAGGCAGCGACGCCGGTACTCCGGCGACAGCGGATCGACGCCCAGGATGGACTCGACCAGCTGAGGCAGCGCCAGGGGGGCGAAGGCCAGGGCGTACGCGAGCAGCAGCACGAACTCCGGGTCGACGTCAGGGCGCAGCTCACCGGTCCGCTGTCGATGCCGCATCCGGTCGACCGCCTCCCGGGCGGTCCGCTCCTGGTCCGGTCGGGTGTCGTCGGCGGCCCCGTCGCCGGGGTCGTCACCCAGGGCCCGCCAGAGCACCATCCGGGCCCACGACGGCTGGTCGAGCGTTGCATCGAGGTACGCGCCGACCGACTGGGTGAACGTCGCGTCAGGCGGGACGAGCGTTGCCTCGGTGTCGGCCCAGCGGACGCGCAGGGCGTCCAGCAAGCCTCGCTTCCCGCCGAAGTGGTAGGTGATCAGCTGGGGGTTCACGCCGGCCCGCTTCGCGATCGCGGCGGTCCGGGCGCCGGAGTAGCCCCGGGTGCCGAACTCCTCGACCGCAGCCGACAGGATCCGTTCGCGCGTGTGCTCAGCGGACCGAGGAGGAGAGGTCATATAGGTCAGGCTATCATTCATTCAGGTGAATGGTTGCGCCACCCGGTCGGTCCCCCCGTATCAGGCTCAGCCTCCCCGCATCGATCCGACGGGTCAGATCGCCGAGACGATGACTGCCCAGAGGTGGCCGTCCGGGTCGGTGAAGGTTCCGGTGTAGCCCCAGTCCTTCTGCTCGGGACCTGACGACACCCGCCCGCCGGCCGCCTCGACACGCCCGATCAGGTCGTCCACCTCAGTAGTGGTGTCCACCTGCAGGCTGAGCAGGCACTCCGAGGTCCCTGGCTCCGCAGTGGCGCGGCCGTCCGTGATCCAGCCGAACCCGCCGGTCGGGACATACATCACCGAGGCCTGCTCACTGAGCTGCACCCGCAGCGGCTCGGGAACACCGTCCTCGGCCAGCTCACCCGGCGTCTCGAGACCCAACGCCCGGGCGAACGCGTAGGCCCTGGAACGGTCGGCGGTGGGCAGGGCCGTGACCAGGTCGTATGACGCCATGGCGATGAGACTCCCCCACGCCGCCGAACTCATCGGCCGGGCAGATCGGCTAACGGCTCTGCTGCTTGGCGGCCGTGGAACTGATGCCAGCGCCCTGCTGATGACGCCCGGGCAAGGTTCGACACGTGGCACACCGCGCAGACGTCTCGGCGGGATGAGCAGAATCGG
>CAXTVE010000003.1:953-20808 GCA_964247485.1 uncultured Propionibacteriaceae bacterium | reverse complement strand
CGGTCGACGTACCCGAGGCAGGCGGCGACCTACCGGTCATCCTGTTCGCGCACGGGCACGGTGCGAGCAATTTCCTGGCCTCCCGTCTCGGAGTCGTTGACCTGGCGATGGAGCGTGAGGTTCGACGACTCGCGCGTGCGCCGCCGATCGTCTGCCACCGTGAGGATGAGGGCACGGACGAGCTCGGTGAGCGGGGGCGCCAATCGCTCGGCCTCCGCCAGGGGGAGGTGAGGAAGCCTGGCCAAGTCGGCCACGAACCGGCTGAGCACGCCGGCCACGGCGGTCTCGCGACCCAGACTCGTCGCGACGGCGCACCGCAGGGCTGTGTCCGGGACGGCGAGGAGCGACACGGGAATCCGGACGAGGTGGTGCCGTCCTGGTTCGGTGGCTACCACGAAGGACGGCCGCATGCTGCTCCACATGACGACCTGCCCCGCTCCGACCGTGCACTCCCGGCCCTCCTGGACCACGGTGGTCAGACCTGCACGGTTCACGGCCAAGAAGACGCTGGGGGTGGAAGCGTCGCGAGCCAGGCGCAGAGTGCGCTCGCAGGCGGTAGCACTGAAGCTCAGAGACTGAACGGAGACGGGGCCGAAGTCGGCGGCTGCTAGCTGGAGCTCGATGCCCTGGTCGGGAGGGTTCAGATGTTCGAGCTCGACCGGCACCACCACCGAGGCCACGAGATCTCGGACAACCCGTTCCCGGTCCTGCGCAGGATAGTCCGATGCGTCGAAGTACCCGGATCCAGAAGCCACGTCAGAGACCTCGGCGGCGCGGCAGCTCGCTCCGCTACTCAACACCGACGGGCGCGGCGAGCGAGAGCACCTGAACCGAGCTCGGCATGGATCTCCTCATCTCGGTCACGACGACGAAGGTCGCCTTCCTCGCGGTCTTCAGCACATGGGGGCAGACATTGGCGCGCTGAGCCGAACCCATGACCGGCCCGGACGCTGACATCGACAGTGGCGATGGCACCAGAGGTCCGGCCGCCTCAGTGCTCGATCATGGCCGGGTTGATGGGTCCCCAGCTGTTGACGGCGACCAGGTCGACCTCCCACGTCCTGGGGTACTGCGGGAACTCGTCGTGCCACGGCCGCGGTTCGAAGTAGCCCTTGGCCTCGTCGTGGATGACGTCGAGCTGGGTGAACAGCTCGATCCAGTTGCCGTCCGGGTCGTAGTGATAGGTGAAGATGTTGTGCCCGGCGCCGTGGCGCCCCGGGCCCCACTGCAGGCGGTAGTCGTTCTTGGCCAGGTGGTCGAGCATGGTCTGCAGGTGGTTGAGGTCGCGCATCTCGTACGCGATGTGGTGCAGCCCCGCCTTCTTCCTGCTCGCCATGAAGTTGGCGGCGTGGTGGTCGGTGTTGCAGCGCAGGAAGACGAAGAAGTCTCCGATGGTGTCGGACCATTTGAAGCCCAGCAGGCCCTGGTAGAAGTCCTGCAGCGGTCGGAGATCCTCCACGAAGGCAGCGATGTGCCCGAGCTTGGTCGGCCGGAGGGGGGTGTAGCCCTCGATGCCGCTACCGGCCTGCTGGTCGTACAGGTGGATGGGCGTGCCCGTCAGCGGCTCGGTCAGCACCAACACGTCCGGGGTGGAGGGTGCGATGTCGCTACGGCGCTCCACCGCGTAGCCGGCTTCCCTCAGCCGACGCTCGGCGTCGGAGACCTCCTCGCGGATCTCGTAGCCGACGCTCGCCCGCGCCTTGGGCGCCTCCCCTCGGCGCAGGACCACGGCATGGTGGTCGAAGGACGGCGACAGGAACGCCTCGTCGGCCGTCCGCTCCACCAGCACGAAGTCCAGCACCCGCGTGTAGTAGTCGACCATCCGGTCGACGTCGGGGGTGACGAACTCCGCGTACCCGAGCTTGGACACGGTCGCCGGGGTGTCGGTCGGCGTCGGCACAGCCGGGCGCTCGGGCGCGCGGGCAGGGATGCTCGCTGGGCCGCCCGAGGACGTGCTGGAGGGCGCGGTGGTCATGACGACCCCTTTCGGTCGGTGGACTGGACGAGACTCGTCAGCTGGATGATGTCGTGCCGGGCCCGGATCTCGGCCACCACGGCAGGGTCGGGACGCCCGTCGCTCTCGCGGAGCAGGGCGGCCAGCTCCTCGAAGTAGCGCTCATGGCCCTCGGGTGCGGACTGGAAGAGCATGGTGACCGGTTCGTCTGAGGTGTTCGCGAACGCGTGCGGTGTGTTGGCCGGCACGTGCATGAGCGAGCCGGGACCGCCGCGCAGGAACCGCCGCCCTCCGGCGGAGACCCAGGCGTGCCAGTCGCCCTCCGTGCGGTCGAGCGGCTCGAAGGCCAGGATGTCGAGCGTGCCGGACACGACGTAGAACAGCTCCTCGCCGTGGGTGTGCACGTGCGCACCAACGTCGTATCCCGGCGGCACCACGATCTCGAAGGTCGAGGTGATGGCGCCAGGTCCGCCGGCAACCTTGAGCGTCGCGTCGAGGGCGCCGCCGCGGATCCGGCGACCCTCCCCGGGACCCAGCATGGTCGGGGGGGCCACGGGACCGGTCACTGCCCCGCCCCCTCGTCGAGTACGGCCTCGGGCGCGAGCAGCACCCGTCCGGTCCCCGCGTCGCCCTCCAGGTAGCGGTGCGCGTCGACCGCGTGGTCCAATCCCCAGACGCCGTCGATCAGGGGCCGGAAGCCCGCGTCGACCGCTTTCCACAGCGCCTCGATGTCGGCGTGGGTGCCGGTGCGGACGCCGACGATCCGCTGGCTCCGCAGGTAGAGCCGCCCGAGATCGAGCTGGACCCGTCCGCCGAGGAACGCCCCCGAGCTCACCAGGGTGCCGAGGGTGGCCAGGCAGGCGGTCGAGGCGTCGAACACCTGGGGGCTGCCCAGGTCGTCGATGACGGCGGCCGCACCACGACCGTCCGTCAGCTCCAGCACCTGGTCGACGAAGTCGTCTCCGCACGCGTCGAGCGCGTGGATGCCCAGCTGCTCCAGGACGGCGCGCTTGGCGGCCGAACGCGAGGTCCCGATCACCCGGGCCCCGAGGTGCCGGGCCAGGGCGGCGGTGACCGACCCCAGAGCGGACGCCGCCCCCTGCACCAGGACCCAGTCATCGGGCCTCACCTCGGCGATGCGCAGCTGGTGCATCGACACCGGTCCCGCCAGCGCGAGGGCGGCAGCGGCGGCCGGGCCGACGGCGGCCCGAGTCCGGTCCCCGAGGACGTGGACGTTGGTCGCCGGAACGGAGGTGTACTCCGCGTAGGCCCCCGCCCGGTGGACCCCGACGATCTGCAGGGTCGAGCAGGCCTCCGTGCGCCCGGCCCGGCACGCCTCGCACTGGCCGCAGGTGACCACCGGGAAGACGGCCACCGCGTCCCCGACCCGGACGTCGGGCACGTCACCGCCGACGGCGACGACGGTCCCGGCGTGCTCGGCGCCGAGGACGTGCGGGAGCACGAAGCCGGCGAACGGGTGGGTGCCGGCGCGCGAGCTGAGATCGAGGAGTCGGCCGACGCTCACCGCCCCGACCCGGACCACAACCGCATCGGGCTCGGGCGACGGGGTCGGCAGGGTGTGCGGGACCAGGACCTCCGGGCCGCCGAAGCGCTCGAAGACGGTCGCCCGCATGGTCGCCGGGACGGGGTCCGGGACAGTGGGCCACCCGATGTCGACAGGTCCGGGGCCGGCTCCGGGAGCGGATCCGGGTTTGGCGGTCGTGGTCATGTTTCCTCTACTGGTCGGCGCTGACCGTGGCGGGTGGGCGACCCGCGAGCGCGTCCTGCAGCATTCTCGTGAGTGCCGGGGCCTCGACGGGCCTCGGATTGGCGTAGGGGACCGCAAGGACCCGTCGGACCACGTCAGCGATCGCATCGGGCGGCAGCCCGAGCGAGGCCAGTGTGGTGGGCGCGCCCAGCGACCCGGCGAGCTCCCACAGGTCAGTGGCGGCGGTCGGCGCCGCAACGCCGAGGGCGGCGGCGACGGAATCGACGGCGTACGGGGCGGCGGTCGCGTTGAACGCAAGAACGTGCGGGAGCACGACCGCATGGGTCTCGGCGTGGGGCAGGTCGTAGGTGCCGCCGAGGACATGGCAGATCTTGTGGTGCAGCGACATCGTCGTCCCACCGAGCACCGCGCCACACAGCCAGGCCCCCCGCAGCGCGGCCCCGCGAGCACCGGGGTCGCGCGGCGAGGCCGCGCTCACCGGCAGCGCCCCAGCGAGCAGCCGGATCCCCTCGCCGGCCCTCAGGGCCAGGCCGGGCGCGCGGTCGGGCGCCCAGAGACCCTCCACGGCGTGGGCCATGGCGTTGAGCCCGCTGCTGACCGACAGCGGCACCGGCAGGGACGCCGTCAGGTCGGGGTCGTACACGACCGCGCGGGGCAGCACGGCTCGGTCGCGTCCGGTCCTCTTGACCCCGCCCTCGGTGAGGCCCCAGATGGGCGTCATCTCCGACCCGGCGTACGTCGTCGGCACCGCCACCACGGTCAGCCCGTGGCGCAGCGCGACGCCCTTGCCCAGTCCGGTCGCCGAGCCGCCCCCGACGGCCACGCAGCCATCGGCGCGGAGGGTCCGCGCGAGCGCGACGGCGTCGTCGACGCTCGCGACCGGCACGTGCATCCGTGCCCCGGGGTACACGCCGACGCAGCGGCTGCCGAGCCACGCGGCGACGCCGTCGGCGGTGGCGCGCTGCTCGGGTGTGCACAGCACCAGGACCCGCTCCAGACCCAACGCCTCGAGCTCAGCGCCGAGCCTGGCCGACGAGCCGGCCCCGAAGACGACGCGCATCGGCAGCGCCTCGTAGACGAACGAGTCCTCCTCGCCCGCCGGCGTCCGTCCCCGGGCCTGTGCGGCGGTGACGGTCATCTGGACCCCGCGGGCTGTGCGCGGGTACCACCGATGCCCGTCGGTTCGTCGACGCCCTCGGCGGGTTCGAGCACGAGGTCGATCCCGACCGCGACGTACGGGTTGCCGACCCCGTGTGCGGCGGCCCGCGCCTCGTCGTCCACGGACCGGAACGGGAGCACCAGGGACGACTTCACCGCGAACACCGCGTCCGAGTCGAGGTAGGGCGAGTCGGCCACGAAGATGTGGGTGGTCAGCTCGGCGTGCCCGGGCGCGGAGACCTTGAAGTGGATGTGGGCCGGACGGTAGGGGTGACGGCCCGTCGCCGCGAGGAAGCGACCGACGGGTCCGTCCACCGGGATGGGGTAGTGGCTGGGCACGACCGTCCGGAACCAGTACCGGCCGGCCGCGTCGGTGTGGAACAGGCCGCGGCCGTTCCCGGCCGGCTGGACGTCGGGCTGCTGGACGTCGTAGAAGCCCTCCTCGGTGCACTGCCACACGTCGACCTCGGCTCCGACCAGACCGTTGCCCTCGGGGTCGGTGACCCGGCCGCTGACGACGCAGGGCACGGCTCCGCCCAGCAGGTCGATGTCGTCGCCGTTGGCGCGCGCCGGAGAGGTGGTCAGGTGGAAGGGGCCCTCCACCGTCGACTCGGTGCCGAGATCTTGGCCGTTGATCGTCTCGACCAGCATCGACACGCCCAGGACGTCGGAGAGCAGCACGAACTCCTGGCGCACGTCATCGCACATCTGCCCGGTGTCGGTCAGGAACCCGATCGCCTGCTGCCATTCCGCGACGGTGGGTCGCGTCTCCCGCACGAGGTCGTGGAGGTGGGTGACGATGCCGCGGAGAAGCTCGCGCTGGCGCGGGTCGGCGGTGCCCTCGAGGGAGGCGAGGACGGCTGCGGTGACGCTCGGCTCGCTGAAGTCCACGCGTTCCTACAGACCCAGCAGGCGTTCGGCGTTGCCGTGCGCGATCTTGGCCCGGTCCGCCTCGCTGACCGGCGCGACGGCGAGGAACTCGGTGGCCGTGGCCACGTCCTCGAACGGGTAGTCGGTGCCGAAGAGGATGTGGTCGCTGCCGAGCGCGAGCAGAGCACACAGCAGTGGCGCCGACGAGCACACACCCGACGTGGTGACGTACAGGTTCTCGCGCAGGTAGGCGCTCGGCACGCCACGGTCCAGCTCGATGCCCTGGTGGTCGTGGAAGCCCCAGCGCGAGTCGAGCCGCCACAGCACGAAGGGCAGGCCCTCCCCCATGTGCCCGAGCAGGAGCTTCGCACCGGGAAAGTCGTCGAAGACCCCGCCGAAGATCAGCCGGAGCACGTGCGAGGAGGTGTCCAGGCCCCAGCTCCACATGGGTCCGATCAGCTCAGGATGACCACCGAGCACGTCGGGCACGTCGAGGCCGGTGGCCGGGTGGAGGTAGAGCGGCACGTCCAGACCCTCGGCGCGCTCCCAGACGACCCGCAGGCTCGGGTGGTCCAGATAGCGACCCTGGGTGTGCGCGTTGACGAGCGCGCCCTTGAGGCCGAGGTCGCGTACGGCCCGCTCGAGCTCGTCGGCGGCCGCCACCGGGTCCTGCAGAGGCAGGGCGGCGAAACCGGAGAACCTGGTGGGGTGCTCGGCGATGGTGGACGCCGTCAGATCGTTCACGGCGGCCGCCGCCTTCACGGCCACCGTGGGATCCGGCTCGGCCTGGATGCCGGGTGAGTTGAGCGAGAGCACCTGCATGTCCAGACCGGCGGCATCCATCACCTCCAGCCGCTCACCCGTCAGGTCGAGCAGCCGGCGCGACGCCGCGGCCCAGACCGCGGGCTGGGCCAGCTTGGCGGTGCCCGCCCCGTAGGCGGCGAGCTCGTCGGTGACGAAGTGCTCCTCTAGTCCGATAACGCGCACGCGTGGTCCTTAGATTCACCATTCAGAAGTAGATTCACTAATAATGAACAGTGAGCGCGCTTCTGTCAACGGGTCGAGGTGAAATCGCTACCCTGCTCCCATGGACGAGCCGGGCGACGAAGGGAGCGTCGACACCCCGAACGGAGCAGGGGCCACCGACGAACGGCAAGGCATCCAGTCGGTCGAGGTGGCCATGACGCTGCTCATCGCGCTCGAGCAGCGTCGTCGACCAGGTTCGCTCACCCAGGTCGCCCAGGCCGCCGGGATGCAGCCGAGCAAGGCCCATCGCTACCTGGTCAGCCTCGGCCGTACCGGCCTGGTCAGCCAGTCCCCCACCTCCGGCCTCTACGACCTGGGACCCGCGATGCGGCGCCTGGGCGCCGAGGCCCTGCGGCGCACCGACGAGGTCGGCGCGGCCTCCGCGCAGCTCCCGGGCCTGCGCGACCGCACGGGACACGCGGTCAACCTCGCGGCGTGGGGTGAGCGTGGTCCGGTGATCGTGCGGTGGGACTACGGCTCCTACCCGCTGCCGATCACGGTGCGGGTCGGCGCGACGCTCCCGCTCCTGACGTCGTCGGTCGGGCTGAGCTGCCTCACCTGGCTCCCGCCGGTGGTGACCGAGCCCGTGCTGAAGGTCGAGCTGCGGTCGACCCCCGACGCGAAGCAGGCCCGGGCCCAGATGGAGACCGCCGTCCAGGAGACCCGCGCCCGGGGTTACGCGTTGACCTCCGGCAAGGTCATCCCCGGCGTGACCTCGCTGGCCGCACCGGTGATGGACGCCACCGGCTGGCTCTCGCTCGTCGTCGCCATCGCCCTGCCGGCCGGGAAGGCCGACGACCGCACCGTGGCCTCGGTCGCCGACGACCTGCTCGCCACCACCCGCCGGCTCAGTGTCGAGCTCGGCTGGCCGAACGGCGGCGAGAACGGCGACACCGGGTCCTGACCCCCAAGCCCGATCGACTCAGCCCCCCGCCTCGATCGTGGTCGTGATCTGCCCGAGACCGGCGACGCCGGCGCTGACCACGTCGCCGGCGACCAGGAACGTCCCCCGGGGCATCCCGACCCCCGCCGGCGTCCCGGTGAGGATGAGGTCCCCGGGCTCGAGTGTCATCAGGCGGCTCGCCGCGGCGACCAGCCCGTGGACGCCCACCACCATCACGGCCGTGTTGGACGACTGGCGCAGCTCGCCGTTGATGGTCAGGGTGATGTCCAGCGACTGGGGGTCGGCGATCTCCCACGCGGGCACCAGGCCCGGACCGATCGGGCACGAGCCGTCGAAGCTCTTGTGGGCGAGCCAGTCCCAGCCGAACGGCGGGAACACCGCGTTCTCGCGGGGGAACGAGCCCCGGTCGGACAGGTCGTTGGCGACCAGGTAGCCGGCCACGTGCTGCGGGACGTCCGACACGGCGATGTCCCGGCAGCGCCGCGACAGCACCACCCCCAGCTCGGCCTCCCAGTCGAGCTTGGTCCCCGGCCCCTTCGGCAGCGCGACCGAGGCGTACGGACCCACCACGGACACCGTCGGCGCCTTCCCGAAGAAGAAGGGCTCCGCGGTCGGGTCGGGGCGTGCGGTGCCCATCTCCTCCGCATGGTCGTAGTAGTTGGCGCCCGAGCACAGCACCTTGCGCGGATAGGTGAGCGGGGCGAGCAGCTCGGCGCCGCCGACGGGGGCGGTCGAGGACGCGCCCTCCTGACTGAGCCGCCGGAGCAGCGGCGCGTGCTCGTCCCAGGAGTCGAGGAGCTCGGTCATGGTGAGGTCGGCCAGCTCGGGGGGCGCGGCGTGCACCACCCCGGCCACGCTGATGCCGAGCCGCGGACGGCCCGCCCCGTCATCGGCCCGACGGTACTGCACGAGGGCCCACCGGGGGGCCGCGGCCACCGCCGATCCGGGGGAGGTCATCGGACCACCAATCGCTCGGCGGCGACCAGAAGGTCGTCTTCGACCTCGCCCAGCAGGCTCCACACGGAGGGCTCGTCGGCGGCGGTGCCGTAGACGTAGAAGTCCGGACGGACCGCGACGGCGGAGGAGTTCTGGTCGGCGAACCACCGCCCGTAGGTGCCGTCGATGTCGAGGAGTACGCCGTCCGGGCGCGGGATGGTGCGGTCGAAGCCCAGGACCGCGACCACCACGCCCTGACCTTGGAGCTGGGCGAGCCGGGCGTCGATCTGCGCGTCCCGCGCGACGGCCTCGGTCACGAGCACCACCGTGCCACGCCCGACGACCTCGTCGAAGCGGCCGTGCCGGCGGCCGTCGTGGACGATGCCCTGGACGAACAGCTCCCCGCGACCCGGCGTACGACGGGGTGAGAGCAGCCCCTCCTGCAGGCCGGGGAACCGCATCCGGTGCGGCGCCTCGTCGGCGGCGCGCGCAGCCAGCAGCCGGGCGTCGCGCTCGGCGGCCCGCACGGGATCGCGGAGCGCCTGGATACGACCGAGCTCGATGCCCTTCTCCACCACAACGCGGACGTGGGGCTCCCGCTCCCGCTGGTAGGAGTCGAGCACGTCCTCGTCGCGCCGGCCCCGCAGCAGGAGATCGAGCTTGAACGCGATGTTCTGGGCATCCCGGATGCCCGAGCACATCCCCTGCCCGAGGAACGGCGGCATCTGGTGCGCCGCGTCGCCGACCAGCAACACGCGACCGGTCCGCCACCGATCGGCGATCCGGGATCGGAACGTGTAGGTCGCGACCCGGATCAGCTCGGCGTCGGCCGGGTCCAGATAGGGGGCGACCCGGGCCCACACCTTCTGCGGATCGGACTCGACCCGGAACTGCTCCTCGGAGTCGAGCATGAAGGAGAACCGGTGGTGGTCCGGCCCGAGAGAGATGATCGACACCGGTTGCGCCGGGTCACCGACCTGACGCGCGGTCGGCAGGTCCACGCCGGTCCTGCGGAAGGCGAAGTCGCACACCATCCACGGCTCGGAGAAGCCGTAGTCCTCCTCCTCGACGCCGAGCAGGCGGCGCGTCGTGCTGTTCCCGCCGTCGCAGGCCAGGACGTAACGCGCCCGCACGGTTTGGGGCGGTGACTCGGCTGCACCCACGTGCAGGGTGACACCCTCGTCGTCCTGTTCCAGGGCCCGGACCGGCAGGTCGTGCCGCACGTCGACCCGGCCGGTCACCCGGCAGGCCCGGTCGAGCAGCGTCTCCAGGTACGGCTGGTACATCATGTACCACTCGGCCCACCCGCTTCGGCCGTCGGCGGAGAACTGGTGCTCGATCAGCAGCTCCCCCTGCGCGTTGACCCACTCGTAGTTGCTCTGGGGCAGCAGGGTCGGCAGCAGATCCTCGGCGATGCCGAGCTTGTCGAACGTCCGCATCGTCTCGTCGTCGAAGATCGCCGCCCGCGGCAGGTTGTACAGCCCTGAGTACCGCTCGACGACGATCACCGAATGCCCGGCCTGCGCGACCAGGGCCGCGGCGGCCATCCCGCTGGGACCGTAGCCGATGACCGCCACGTCCGCGTCCAAGGTGCTCGGGTTCACCGGACCCCCTCCTTCGGCCGATCCATCCGCAGCAACCGGCGTACGGCCGAGGTCCGACCGGCATCCGACTGGTACTTGGCCAGCGCGACCGCGATGAGCAGCGCCGCGCCGTTGAACGCGTCGGGGATCCAGACCGGGGCGCCGGCCAGCTGCAGGCCCTTCACCCCGGCCGCCAGCACGTAGACGGCGACGACGGTGCCGAGCACGTTGAAGCGGCCCCCTCGGAACTGCGTCGAACCCAGGAAGGCGGCGGTGAACGCGGGCAGCAGGTAGCCCGGCCCGATCACCGGATCCGCGTTGCCGAGGCGGGCGGTGACCAGCATGCCGGCGATCGCGGCGACGACACCGCAGGCGGTGAGGGTCGCCACGATCACGGTCGCGGTCCGCACCCCGGCCAGCCGGGCGGCCTCGATGTTGCCTCCCGTCGCATAGATCCGCCGACCGACCGGCGTGCGCTCGAGGACGTACCAGAGCCCGATCGCGATGACGACGACGAACACGACCGGGTAGGTGATTCCGAACAGGCTTCCGGTGCCGATCGCCACGAAGGCGGGCGGGGCGCCCAGGATCTGCTCACCGTTCGAGACGTAGGTGATGGTCGCCGCCAGCAGCGACGAGACCCCGAGGGTCGCGATGAACGAGTCGATCTTGGCCTTCACGACGAGGAGCCCGCTGACCGACCCGATGAGTCCACCGGCGAGCGCGGTCAGGGCCATGGCGGGGATGATCGGCAGGCCCTGCTCGATGAGCAGCCAGCCGATGAAGATCGAACCGAACCCGACCTGCAGGCCGATCGCGAGGTTGAAGACGCCCGCCGAGAGCGGCAGCAGCAGCCCGAGCGCGGCGATGGCCGTGATGGCCTGGTTGTCGAGCAGGGCCCGCCAGGTTGGCCAGCGGAGGAACGTCTCGGGGATCCAGAGCGAGAAGACCAGGAAGATCAGGGCGAACACGTAGAGCGCGCTGATGTTACCGAAAGCGAGGAAGGACCGTACGCGGGCTCCGGCCCCGGGTCCGTCCGAGGAGCCGCTCGCAGTCTGCTCCGCGGTCTTCGCGGCAGCGGTCGGACCGGCCAGGGACGTAGTCACAGCAGCGCTCCGGTGGGTGAGGACGACGGTGCCGCTCCGCTGAGGACGGCTTCGAGCAGGACCCGCTCGCTGAGCTGGGGACGGGCCAGCTCGGAGACCACCGTCCCGCGGTCCAGCACGAGCACGCGATCGCAGACGGCGGCCAGCTCCTTGACGTCGGAGGACGCCACCAGGACGGCGGCCCCGGCGCCGGCGGCCCGGGCCAGCAGGTCGTAGATTCCCGCCTTGGCGCCGACGTCGACCCCCTGGGTCGGCTCCTCGAGCAGCAGGACGGCTGGGGTGAGGCGGAGCCACTTGGCGAGCACGATCTTCTGCTGGTTGCCGCCGCTGAACAGCGCGAACCGCCGTTCCGGGTCGTGCGGCCGGACCGCGGCCGCGGTGAGCCACCGGGCGCTGTCGTTCCGCTCGCGCCGACGGTCGAGGCGGAGCCGGACGCGTCGACTGTCGCCGATGCGGGGCAGCGTGAGGTTCTCGCGGGCGTTCATCGTCACCACCGCGCCGTGGCGGCGGCGGTCGGACGGCACGAGTCCCACGCCCGCCCGGATCGCCCCAGCCGGCGACCCGGACGGCACCACGACGCCGTCGACCTCCACGATGCCCGCCGTACGCGGCGTGGCACCGAAGATCGCCCCGGGAAGCTGCTCCATGCCGCTGCCGACCAGCCCCGCGATCCCGACGACCTCCCCGGACCGGACCATCAGGTTGACACCCTCGACCGCCGTGGCCGTCAGCCCGGACAACGACAGCCGCACGGGCCGGGCGTCCTCGGCCGTCGGGTCGGCGGGGGTGCTACGGGCCGGGTCCGCCAGGGCGCGGCCGGCGATGATCGTGACGAGGGCGTCATGGTCGTACTCGCCCCGGGACCGGTCCGCCACCAGCCGGCCGTCCCGGAGCACCACCACGCGGTCGGCCAGCTCCACCACCTCGTCCAACCGGTGCGACACGTAGACGATGGCCGCACCCGCATCGGCGACCTGGCGGACGACGGCCAGGAGGCGGGAGACCTCGAGCCCGTGCAGCGCGGCCGTGGGCTCGTCGAGGACCAGGATGTTGCGGGCGCCGCCCCAGCCGTCGAGGGCCCGGGCGATGGCCACGATCGACCGCTCGGCCGGGGTGAGCCGGGCCACGGGCACCGTGAGGTCGACCCGCGCACCCAACCGGCCGAGCAGTTCCATCGCCCGCGTGTGCTCGCCGCGGCGGGCGACCGGACGCAGGCCGGAGGGGCCGAGGGGCCGGGACAGGTCGAGGTTCTCCAGAGCGGTGAGGGTCGGGATGAGTCCGAGATCTTGGTGGATGAAGTGCATCGCCGCTCCCTCGGCGACGTCGACCGTGCCACCGGGGTCGGCTCTGTAGACGCCGGCCAGCACCTTGATCAAGGTGGACTTGCCGGACCCGTTGTGCCCCAGCAGGGCCACGACCTCACCGGCGTGCACCTCCAGGCTGACGTCGTCGAGCGCCTTGACGCCCGGGAACGTCTTGGCCATCCCGGAGATCCGGAGCAGCGGGGTCATGACGCCGCGGCCCACAGCTTCGCGAACCGCTTCGGGAAGTCCGGGTACGCGACCCAGCCGCGGCTCACGTCGCCGGTCAGCACGTCACGGGTCAGGAACTGCTGGGGCGGCGTGTCGGCGGCCGCGCCGGGGGCGACGGGCTGGCCGGTCGTCAACCGGGCGAGCGAGTCCATCGCGGTCCAGGCGACGACAGGAGCGTCGAAACCGAGGCCCATGTCGACCTGGCCCGACTTGATGAGCTGCAGGGTGGCGGGGTCCGGGAAGACGCCCATCGTCACCAGATCCTCGCTGATGCCAGCGGTCCGGAGCGCCTGCGGTAGGCCGGCCGTCTGCTCGGACTGGGCGAACACCGCGGCCGTGGTGTCGGGGTGGGCCTGCAGGTCGTCGCTGATGATCGCCGGCGCCTGGGAGCCGAGGGCCGCCGCCGGAACCTTCGTGGTGCGGGTCAAGCAGCGGGGACACAGCCGCTGGAGCTCGGCGGTGAACGCCTTCTCCAGCACCGGGTTGAACGCGACCTCCGGGGTGACGTAGAAGACGACGTGGGCGTCGTCACCCTGCTCCACCACGATCCGGGAGGCGGCCAGTTTGGCGGTGCGGTCGATCATCGTGTCCGAGACCTGGCTCATCGCCACCTTGCTCTTGTCGACGCCGACGACACCGGCGGTGACGACCGGGATGCCGGCCTGCTCGAGCTGGTCCAGGCCGCGGGCCCACAGGGACGGCTGGATCGCCGGGACGAACACTCCGTCGTAGCCGGACTGCACCACCGTGTCGAACGCCGCACTGACCGAGTCGGCACTCAGACCGGCCTTGATGGCCGTGAACTCCATCCCGAGCTGCTCGGCGGCCGGCTTGGCCAGCGCCGCGAAGACGCCGCAGATCGCCGAGCCGCAGTCCATGAACGCGACGCGCTTGCCGGTCGGTCGGGCGCTCAGGGGGGTGTCGATGGGGAATGGCGTGGGCGCGTCCAGGTAGTCCTTGATCGCCGCCTGTGCGGCGGCGACGTCAGCGGGTGCCCCGGTCTGCTCCTCGGCCTGCGCGCCGCAGCCGGTGAGTGCGACGACCAGGGCCAAAGCGGCGGCGGGCAGGCCGGCCGCTCGTCCACGAGCGCGCCGTCTGGTTCTGCGCTGGCTGGCTGAGGGACTGGGCTTCATTGGTGTCCTCCTCGACTGGGTGGCGCCGTGCTCTCCGGGGTGCCGACTGCGCCCGACAAACGCACTGTGACATCTACTATGAGTAAAGTCAATGCTTAATTGTGAATGCTATGGGGCGCCGCCGGCGGCCGGATGCCGGGTTGGTCGCCGACGTCGGCTGACCGGGGAAGAGGTGAGCGGAGGCCACGCGAGACCGTTGCTGCGCCGCTTGGTTCCACTCAGGTGGGTGTCGCTCGTACCGCCTCGCGCACCAGCGCGGCCACTCGGCGGGCCGCCTCGGAGGAACTGTCACGGCGGCGGGCCAGAGCCAGGGTGACGAGTTCCGGCATCGCCAGGGACACGTACGCGACCCCGTCGAGGCGGAGCACCCGAACTGGTTCGGGCACCAGGGCCACACCCAGGCCCGCCGCGACGAAGACGACCAGCGTCGCGGTCTCGCCGACCTCAAGCACCGTGCTGGGACGGAAGCCGGCCCGCTCGCAGGCGGCCAGCACCCGGTGATGCATCGACGACGACCCGCGCGACGGGTGGGTGATGAACGTCTGGTCCGCCAGCTCGGCCAGGTCGATCGCCGACGCGGAGGCGCGAGCATGGGTGGCCGGCAGCACGGCCACCAGCCGTTCAGTGCGCAGCGGCTCGACCGCGAGCGCGGCGTGGTGCTCGTCCCCGGGTCGCAGCAGGGCGAGGTCGTAACTGCCCTCGAGCAACCCGTGCTCCAAGTCCGGGGACAGCAGCTCTCCGCGCAGCTGCAGGTCGACCGCCGGCAGCGCGGAGCGGACCAGACGGGCCAGTCGCGGCAGGACGTCGTACGTCGCCGTGCCGACGAACCCGACCGAGACCTGCCCGAGCAGCCCCTGCGCCAGCAGGTCCATCTCGGTGTCCACCCGGTCGGCGGCCGCAACGAGCGTGCGCGCCAGGGCCGCGAAGTGGAGCCCGGCCGCGGTGATCTCCACGCGGCGGGTCGATCGGTCGAAGAGGGTCACCCCGAGCTGCCGCTCGAGCTGCTTGACCTGGATCGACAGCGCGGACTGCGCGATGTGCAAGCGCTCGGCCGCCCGACCGAAGTGCCGTTCCTCGACGAGCACCAGGACGTAGCGAGCCAGCCGGACATCGACCATGAGCCGAATCTATATACGCAGAGCATCAATCGTGCTCGTACATGTATTGGACGAGATGAATAGACGCCCTACCGTGGCGGCATGGCCACCGCCTATCTGTTTGCCGCGGCACGCACGACTTTCGGCCGGTTCGGTGGCGCCCTGGCCGGCGTACGCCCCGATGATCTGGCCGCGGCGGCCCTGAGCGGAGTGCTCACGCGGACACCGGGGCTCGAGCCGGCGGCGATCGACGACGTGGTCTGGGGGTGCGCCAACCAAGCCGGCGAAGACAACCGCAACGTCGGCCGGATGGCGGTTCTGCTCGCCGGTCTGCCCACGTCGGTGCCCGCGACAACGGTGAACCGCCTGTGTGGCTCGTCGCTCGATGCCGCGATGACCGCCTCGCGCCTCATCGAGACCGGGGACGCCGACATCGTGGTTGCCGGTGGGGTCGAGTCGATGACGCGAGCGCCGTGGGTGCTGCCCAAACCCGCCCGCAGCTTCCCCGCTGCTGACCTCACCGGCGTCTCCACCACGCTCGGCTGGCGGCTCGTCAATGAGCGGATGCCCGCCGCGTGGACGGCCGCCCTCGGGGAGTGCAACGAGCAGCTCGCCGAGCGGCTCGGGATCACCCGGACGCGTCAGGACGCCTTTGCCGCCCGGTCCCACCAGCTCGCCGACGAGGCCTGGACCTCCGGCTTCTACGACAGCCAGGTCGTGCCGCTCGACGGCATCGACCTCCCGCGCGACGAGAGCATCCGGCCGGGCTCGACCCCCGAGGGTCTGGCCGCCCTGCGGCCCAGTTTTCGGGCGGGTGAGCCGGCCGGCACGATCACGGCCGGTAATGCCTCCCCGCTGAGCGACGGTGCCTCCGCGGTCGTGATCGGCTCCGGCCGCGCCTCTGTCGGGCTGGAGCCGCTGGCCCGGATCGCCGGCCGGGGCCTCCACGCGCTCGCTCCCCAGGACTTTGGGCTCGCCCCGGTCGAGGCGGCCGACCGGGCGTTGGCCCGGGCCGGGATCCGCTGGGCCGACCTGGGCGCGGTCGAGCTGAACGAGGCCTTCGCCGTGCAGGCGCTGGCCTGTGTCGACGCCTGGGCCGTCGATCCGGAGATCGTGAACAGCAGAGGCGGAGCGATCGCGATCGGCCATCCCCTCGGCGCGTCCGGTACGCGGGTGCTCGGCACCCTCGCCCATCGCCTGCGGGAGTCCGGCGAGCGGTGGGGCATGGCGGCGATCTGCATCGGCGTCGGGCAGGGCCTCGCCGTCGTGCTCGAGAACACCGACACCAGGACCGCCGCGTGACCGAGTTCCACGAAGACGCCCGCACGGCCGTGGCCGGCGTCCGTGACGGCGCCACGGTGCTCATCGGCGGCTTCGGCATGGCCGGCATGCCGGTCGTCCTGGTCGACGCCCTGATCGAGCAGGGCGCTTCCGATCTCACCGTCGTCAGCAACAATGCCGGTAACGGGGAATCCGGCCTGGCCGCCCTGCTGGCCCGCGGACGGGTACGGAGGATCGTCTGCTCCTTCCCCCGCCAGCAGGACTCCTGGGTCTTCGACGGCCTCTACCGGGCCGGTGAGATCGAGTTGGAGCTCGTACCGCAGGGCAACCTGGCCGAGCGGCTGCGCGCGGCCGGCGCGGGGATCGGCGCCTTCTTCTGTCCGACCGGAGCCGGCACTCCCCTCGCCGCAGGCAAGGAGGTCCGCGTCATCGACGGGCGGACCCACGTGCTGGAGCACCCGATCCGGGGGGACGTGGCGCTGATCGCCGCGCACCGGGCCGACCGAGCCGGAAACCTGGTCTACCGCCGGACGGCACGCAACTTCGGGCCGGTGATGGCCACCGCCGCGGCGATCACGGTGGCCCAGGTGGCCGAGATCCTGCCGGTCGGCGCCATCAACCCCGAGCACGTGATCACCCCCTCGATCTACGTCGACCGGGTGGTGACCGCATGACGCTCGACCCCCGCCAGCTCGCGGCGGTCGTCGCCCGCGACATCCCGGACAACGCCTACGTCAACCTGGGCATCGGCCACCCCACGCTCGTCGCCGACCACCTGACCCCCGGCTCCGGGATCGTCCTGCACACCGAGAACGGCATGCTCGGCATGGGGCCGGCGGCCCACGGGGGCCCGGACGACCCGGTCGACCCCGACCTGATCAACGCCGGGAAGGTACCGGTCACCGAGCTGCCGGGGGCGGCGTACTTCCACCAGGCCGATTCGTTCGCCATGATGCGGGGCGGCCACCTCGACGTCTGCGTGCTCGGAGCCTTCCAGGTCAGCGCCGCGGGCGACCTCGCCAACTGGCATACCGGCGATCCCGACGCCATCCCCGCCGTCGGCGGAGCGATGGACCTTGCCACCGGCGCCAAGCACGTCCTGGTGATGATGACCTTGTTCGCCAAGGACGGCAGCCCAAAGCTCGTCCCCTCCTGCACCTACCCCCTCACTGGTGTCGCCTGTGTCGACCGGGTCTACACCGACCATGCCGTCTTCGACGTCGGACCGGACGGGGTCCGCGTACGCGAGCTGTTCGGTACGACCATCGGGGCGCTGCGCGAGCAGCTGAGCGTCTCCCTCCTCGACTCGTCCGCGCTGCCCCCAGCACGACCTCGGCAGGCTGGCCTTGCCACGGGCCGGGGCGGGCCTTCGAATTCAGGTAGCTCCAGTGGCAGTACTCGGTAGCGCCTAGTAGTTTGTCGGCATGGCATCCGCGCAGGCAGCAGACCTGGACCCTCGCCGTTCCCTGCTGCTACGGGGGGTGCTGGACATGTGCGTCTTGGCGACCGTGCGGAGACAGCCTGATCACGTCTACGGCCTGGTCCGCAGGCTCGCTGATCGTGGCCTGGACAAGGTGAGCTTCGGCAGTCTCTATCCACTGGTCACGCGATTGCGTCAGCAGGGTCTGCTCGATGACCGAACGGTCCCCGGCCAGCTCGGCCCACCCCGGAGCGTCCTGTCGTTGACCGAAGCGGGTCAGGCAGCACTTACGCGATGGACCCGGCAGTGGCAGGCCGTGAACCTGGCGGTCGCGCAAGTTCTTGATGAGGAATTTGGGCGACCGACCATGGGGAAGCCAGAGGAGGCTCGATGAACGACCAGGAACCCGAGTGGCTGTTGATGTTGTGGGTGCGGTTGATTCAGGTTCGGTGGGTCATGACCCGTGTTCCGCGCCGGGACCGCAGAGAGCTCCTGCACCAGTTGCTGCGTGACCTGGCCGCGGCCCGGGCGGGTGGAGCACGGATCGACGAGTTGATCGCCACCCATCCATCGAGGTTCGCCGACTCGTGCGCCTCGAGCCTGCGCTGGCGTTACCGCCCGATCGGTGTCGGCGGACTGCTCCTCGTCTGTCTGGGAACGGGTGCTCTGGGTGCTGCAGCCGCTTGGATGTTCCTGCTCTTGCTGGTCAATGCCGGGGTAGAGGCACCGGCCGGCCTCGACGCGGGGGTCTTCTTCCTACTGATTGACCTGGGCCTGGTCGCGGCGGTGCTCCTGGCCATGGTGGGAGTGGTTCGATGGCGATTCCGCCGACATGTGGAGGTTGTGGCGTTGACGCCCCGACTTGCTGTTGGTCTTGCGGTCGCGACGGTGATCGGTTTTCCGCTCGCGTCGCTCTACGGGTCGGTGTGGGCCTATAGCTGGGACCCGTTCGTCGTCGGCGTCGAGGTGCTGATCGTGCTGGCGTTCCTCGCGCGCGGCATTGTTGCTGCACATGGTTGGACAAGACCTTTGACGGTCGGTCCAACCATCAAGGGCTGACCAGGCGAAACTGAGTCGTGAGATGCGGCGCGGCCCGCAGCAGAGCGGGGACACGCGCCACGGGGCGCGGGCCGAGCGCAGCGAGGCCGGTGATGGCGTCGGCGCCCGCGAGCCGGGGGTGGCGGGCGCGGGGGGGGCCGGCAAGACCCGGATGTCCGTGGAACTGGCTCGCCGGAGTTCGCGGCCGCGGGCGGGGGTCTTGGCGTCGCCGACGCAGCGGATGCCGGTGGCGTGGAGTCGAACCGGAGTGTCCGCCGCCGTCCTTGGTCGTTCGGGCACCGCGTTAGCAAAGCGTTAGCGATACCAACTCTCTGATTCGCAGGCACGGGCCGTCGCGTCGTACACAGACACCGTCAAATCAAGTCGAGATGCATGACGACGCAGTCAGGAGATGGTTGCTCGACCTTCTTGAACCCCAAGCGAGCAAACACGCCCTCGCGGCCCAGGTGTGCTTGCGCCGGGCTTCGGTATCCGAGCGGGAGTGGCCAACCCTCAATCGCAGACGCACCGTGTTGACGCGCAAGCGAGATTGCCTGACGCAGCATCGAGGCAACAGCGGATTTCCCCTGCTGGTCAGGGCGTACAAAGAAGCATGCGACCTGCCAAACGGGGGCGTTCGATAGTTCGCGCTTGGCTATCAGCCTGGAGCGGGAGTCAGAGCCAGCGGTGTAGCGGGCACGGGGTCCGCAAGCACACCAGCCGATCGGTTCACCCGCGAGCACGGCCACCAGCCCGACCGGTTCGGGCTCGGTTGCGGCTATCTTCTCGAGCCTGCGCCGGTTGCCGGATCCATACCAGCCGCGTGCGAATTGCCATCGCGTCGAGCAAAAGGCCATGCACCAGCAGTGCCGAGTCTGGCGTGTCGTGTTGAAGAGTGTCCGTAACAGGGGCAACTCATCGGGCCCCACGGGCCGCACCTCAAGTTGTGCCACGCTCGCGACGGTACAAGGTGATAAGACTGTCGGCGCGGCCCGCAGCGGAGCGAGGACACGCGCCGGACCGGGCGGGGCAGCCGGGCGCGGGGCGATGTAGGGGCCGGGTGGGGCCGGGGTGGGGGGGGGGGGCGG
>CAXTVE010000003.1:0-943 GCA_964247485.1 uncultured Propionibacteriaceae bacterium | reverse complement strand
CCGGCGCGCGCGCGCCCCCCGCGCCCGCTTGACTATCTAGAGCCGGTATCGACAGTGCATGGGCTGGGTGGCCGGTCAGCTGGTCGCTGTGCTGCGGCGCACGTACTCGGCCAAGGCGCGGTTCGAGTCGATGATGGCGTCGGCTCGGGCTAGGTGGAGTTCGTGGCCGCGGGTCCGGGCTTGGCTTAGCCGATGGAGGTAGGCCGGTGGCTCGGCTGACTTCGATGTCGGTCACGGAGTCGCCGATCAGGACACATTCGGCGGCGGGCCGGTCGAGGAGGTCTAGAGCGCGGATTACCGAGTCCGGGTGGGGCTCTTCAGCTCGGGCCTGGCTGGTACGCGGCCGACGATGGCATGGACCAGGTGGCGGAGGTCGTGCCGGTCGAGGAATGCCTCGATGGCGGGCTCGGCGTTGTTGCTGACAATTACCACGGGCCGGCCCACTTGACGGCACGCTTCGAGGAAGTCGACTGCGCCGTGTGTTGAGTCGGCGACGGTGGCGCAGTCGAGTTCCCCCTGCGGGCTGACCTGGTCGACCCGGGCGGCTACTTCGTGCCGGGTGTGCGTGGCAAGCAGCACCTGAACGCGCCGCTGCGCAGGATCAGGCTCCACGATCTTCGCCACATTCACGTGACCACATTGTTGCTCGCCGGGGTGCCGGTGCACATGGTGGCCGCGGCTGGGCCACGCAGACCCGAGCGTCACTCTCCGGGTCTACGCGCACGTCATCCAGGAGCTAACGCCCGCTGTAGCAGCGATCTTCGCGGGCGCGGTCGAGGCCGCGATTGGGGGCGATCCGGAAGCGATTGTTAGCAAGGGCGTGAGCAGCCCGACCCCTGCTGCGCTGCGGCCGGTCAGCCATACCGGCTCCCACTAGGTGGAACAGTTGCGCACCCGGAGGGATTCGAACCCCCAACCTTCTGATCCGTAGTCAGATGCTCTA
>CAXTVE010000002.1:26872-30622 GCA_964247485.1 uncultured Propionibacteriaceae bacterium | reverse complement strand
TGGCCGCAGCGGAAGCACGGCAGGTCGTGCGACAGCGAGACCAGCCCGGCGATGTCGACGGTCTCCCGCATCGTTCCTCCTGACCTTCCCGGCGTGTTGACGTGGTGCAGGTGCGGAGGGGTGACGCGCCCGACGGATACCGACCCCGCCGATATCGGCCGCCAGCCCTCGGAGCCGGTCGTGGTCGATACGTTCATGGGGTGGATGGCAGGGAGCCGAGCGATCGGCCGGTCACGGTCGAGGTCCCGGTGCCCGCGCCGGCGGCCGACCAGGTGCTCTCCCTGCTGGCCGAGCTGGCCCGGCACCCCGAGCCGATGGCGGCGTCGGTGCTGGCCGCCGGCCTCGGGCTGCCGCGCTCGACGACCTACCGGCTGCTCGGGGTGCTGGAGCGGCACGGGCTGGTCACCCACCTGGCCGAGCAGCGCCGCTACGGCCTCGGCACCGGCGTCTACGAGCTGGGGTCGGCGTACGAGCGGCAGGCCCCGCTGCAGCGCATCGCGCGCCCCGCGCTGCACCGGCTGGTCGACCAGACGGGGGAGAACGCCCACCTGTCGGTGCTGCACGGGCGCGACGTGCTCTACCTGATCGAGGAGCGGGCGGTCGGCCGGCCACTGCTGGTCACCGACGTCGGCGTCCGGCTGCCCGCCCCACTGACCGCGAGCGGCCTGGCGATGCTGGCCCGGCTGCCCGCCCGCCAGGTGCGGGCGTTGTTCCCCGACCGGACCAGCCTGGTCCAGCGGAACGGCCAGGGCCCGGCCCGTCCGAGCGCGCTGCGCGCGATGCTGAGCGACGTACGCGGTCGCGGGTTCGCCCTCGAGGAGGGCTCCGTCACCGAGGGGCTGTCCTCGGTCGCGTGCGCGGTGCTGGACCATACCGGCCACCCGGCCGCTGCGGTCGCCCTGACCTACGACCCGGCCAATCTCGACCCGGCACGGGTGCGCGAGCTGGTCCAGCGGGCGTCCGCGACCGCAGACCAGCTCAGCCGCCGCCTGGGCGGGACCGGTTCTCGTAACATGCGGCCATGAGCCGACGGGTGCTGATCCTGAGCGCCGGGATCGGGTCCGGGCACAACACCGCGGCCCGGGCGCTCGAGGTCCGGCTCCAGGCGGACCCGGACGTGGAGCGGGTGCGTCGGATCGACGTGCTGGAGTCGACGAACGACCTCTACCAGAACCTCTACGACGACGCGTACTTCGACCTGGTCGACGCGGTGCCGTGGCTGGTCGGCTGGGGCTACGACGCGAACGACCTGCCGTTCAAGCTCGGGCGGCTGAGCGGGGTGTGGGACCGGATCAACAACACGGCCTCGGTCCGCGCGATCAAGAACTTCGCGCCGGACCTGGTCGTCTGCACCCACTTCGTACCGGCGCGGCTGGTGTCGCTGATGCTGTCCCGCGGCGAGCTGCACGCCCGGCTGGCCGTGGTGACGACGGACTACGACTTCCAGGGGCTGTGGCTGACCAACACCTTCTCCCAGCTGTTCGTGGCTCGCGAGGAGACCCGTGCCCACTTGGTCGCCCTCGGCATCCCGGCGGACCGGGTGACCACCTCGGGCATCCCGGTGAACCGCGAGCTGGGCCGCCCGGTCGACGCCGACCAGGTCCGTCGCCGCTTCGACCTCGCCCCCGACCGGCCGACCCTGCTGATCTCCGCCGGAGCCGCGGGCGGCGCGTACGCCACCACGATCGTCGAGCAGGTGATGCGGATCGCCGAGCCGTTCCAGGCGGTCGTGGTCTGCGGGCGCAACGAGGTCCTGCGGGACGACCTCGCCCGGCGGACCTCCGGTCAGGGTGAGCGGTTCCGGGTCCTCGGCTACACCACCGAGATGGCCGACCTGATGCGGGTGGCGACGCTGTTCATCGGCAAGCCGGGCGGGCTATCGGCCTCGGAGTGCATGGCCGCCGGACTGCCGATGGTGCTGGTCAACCCGATCCCCGGTCAGGAGGTGCGCAACGCCGACTACCTGCTGGAAGAGGGGGCCGCCGTTCGCTGCAACTACGACACCACGGTGGGCTACAAGGTGGCCGGGCTGCTGCGCGACCCGGAGCGGGTGGCCCGGATGGCGGCGGCGGCCGACCGGATCGGTCGACCGGACGCCGGCGGCGCCGTCTGGTCCCAGGTGCAGCACGGCGCCAGCGCGACGCTGTGGATCAGCCGGGCCGCCCAGCGCTCGATCCTGAAGGCGGCGGAGCGGGGCGTCGCGCCCGACCAGGTCAAGGCCAGGCGCCGGATCCAGACGCTGGTCGACCAGTCCACCGGGGCCTCGGTCGGGGTGCTGCGGACCCGCCAGGTCCGGTCGCTGCTGCATGATCCCGACGGAGAACTCACCAGCGGCACCGCGCTGCTGGTGACCGAGGACCAGCTGCGCGGGCTGCGCCAGTTCCGCGTCGACCCCGACCTGCTGCACACCGTACGCCGCATCCTCGGTGGGGCGTCCGCCCGGACGCTGACCCTCTCGGCGTAGAACTCAGGCCACCGGACCGTGCGCGTGACCGGTGGGTGTGGCGCGCACGGGATGCCGATCACCCGATCAGGCTAGGCCGCCCCGCACTCGGCACCGGTGCTGAAGATCGAGGGGCTGTCTCAATGGGTGAACCGGATATCCGCATCGTGGACAAGACTGGGCAACCAGGACCTGCAATGTCTACATTTTCTGTAATCCAAGTAGGAAATGGAAAGGGCTGGACCATGGCAATCAGGGCGAAGTGGGTACGGCGGCTGACCGGAAGTGTCGCCGTCGCGGCGGGGGCGATGCTGGCCCTGACCGGATGCGTCGGTGGGGCGGCCGCGCCGGTGGGGGGCGCCGGGGCCACGACGCTGCACCTGGTCGGCTTCGCGGTGCCGGCGGAGGCGAACAAGGCCATCCAGGCCAAGTGGGCCGAGACCGAGGACGGGCGCGGTGTCACCTGGGAGCAGTCCTACGGGGCTTCGGGTGACCAGAGCCGGGCCGTGGTGAACGGGCTCAAGGCCGACTACGTGAACTTCTCCCTCGAGGGCGACGTCAACCGGCTGGTCGAGGCCGGTCTGGTGGCCGAGGACTGGAAAGCCGGTCCGACCAAGGGGATCGTGTCCGACTCCGTCGTCGTCCTGGTGGTGCCCGAGGGCAACCCGAAGAACATCCGCGGCTGGGACGACCTCATCAAGCCCGGCGTGAAGATCGTCACCCCGAACCCGGCGTCGTCGGGCTCGGCCCGGTGGAACATCCTGGCGGCGTACCACCAGGCGGTGCAGGCCGGGGGCAGCGAGGCCGACGCCAAGAAGTACCTCTCCTCGTTCTTCGGCAATGTGGTGGCCCTGCCGGGCAGCGGCCGGGATGCGACCAACGCGTTCCTGCAGGGCACCGCCGACGTGCTGATCTCCTACGAGAACGAGGCGATCCTCGCCCGCCAGTCCGGCGAGAAGTTCGACTACGTCGTCCCGGACAACACGCTGCTGATCGAGAACCCGGCCGCGGTCCTGAAGGACGCGAACCCGAAGGCTCGTGCGTACCTGGACTTCGTGCTCAGCCCCGCCGGGCAGGAGGAGTTCGCGCGCAAGGGCTTCCGGCCGGTCATCGACGGGGTCGACGTCGGCTCCGTCGAGGGCGCTCTCGATCCGGCCGACCCGTTCCCGACCCCGTCGGGGCTGTTCACCATCGCGGAGGACCTGGGTGGCTGGAAGGCGGTCAACGCCAAGTTCTTCGAAGAGGAGACGGGCATCGTGCCGCAGATCCAGAAGGAGACCGGCAAGCTGCAATGAGCGCCATCACCC
>CAXTVE010000002.1:17480-26862 GCA_964247485.1 uncultured Propionibacteriaceae bacterium | reverse complement strand
CGCCACGCCCGTCCCGCCCCCCCCCCCCCCCCCCGCCGGGCCCCCCCCCCCCCCCCCCGCGCCCCCGGGGGGGGGGGGGGGGGGCGGCGCGCCACGTCCCTGACCCCGGCCTCCGGGCTGGGGTTGGGGATCGCCCTGCTGTGGTTCAGCCTGCTGGTGCTGATCCCGCTGACCGCGGTGGTGGTGCAGGCCTCTCAGGGCGGCTGGCCGGCCTATGTCGCCGCCCTGAGCAGCGAGCAGACGCTGGCCGCGCTGCGGCTGACCGTGGGTCAGGCGCTGCTGGTGACGCTGGTCAACGTCGTCGTCGGGCCGATGATCGCCTGGGTGCTGGTCCGCGACCGGTTCCCGGGCCTCCGGGTGCTCGAGGTCATCATCGACATCCCGTTCGCGCTGCCGACGATCGTGGCCGGGCTGGTGCTGCTCAGCCTCTACGGGCCGTCCAGTCCGCTCGGCCTCGAGTGGGCGAACACACCGCGGGCGGTGTTCCTGGCCTTCTTGTTCGTGACCCTGCCGTTCATCGTGCGGACCGTGCAGCCGGTGCTGCTGGAGCTGGAGCCCGAGGTGGAGGAGGCCGCGGCCTCGCTCGGCGCGAGCCGAAGCGTCACCTTCCGGACGATCATCCTGCCCAGCCTGGCGCCGGCCATCACCAGCGGCGCCGCGCTGTCGTTCTGCCGGGCGATCAGCGAGTACGGCTCGCTGGTGCTGCTGTCGGGCAACCTGCCCTACTCCACCGAGGTGGCTTCGGTGCGCATCCTGTCCTACATCGAGGGCGACAAGCTGGTGGAGGCGGCCGCGCTGGCCTCGATCCTGCTGGTGGTGGCCCTGGCCGTCATCGTGACCCTCGACATCATCTCCCGGCGGGTGGCGCGGAATGGCTGAGGCCACCCCCGCGTACGCGAAGGTCACCACGGTCCGCACCCCCTCGCCGGTCCGCTGGCTGCTCCGGGTCGTTGTCATCGGATATCTCTTCCTGCTGGTGATCTGGCCTGTGTCGCTGGTTGCCCGGGCGACCTTCGCCTCAGGTCTCGCCCCGGTGCTGGAGGCCGTCAGCCAGCCGGACGTTGTCTTCGCCTTCCAGCTGACCCTGGTCGCGGCCTTCTGGGCGGTGGTGATCAACACCGTCTTCGGCACGGGCATCTCGCTGCTGCTGGTCCGCTACACCTTCCCCGGGCGGCGGGCCCTGTCGGCGCTGGTCGACCTGCCGCTGTCGGTGTCGCCGATCGTGGTCGGCTTCGCGTTGCTGCTGGTCTACAGCGGCCGCACCGGCTGGATCGGCGGACTGCTGGAGTCGATCGGGCTGCAGATCATCTACGCCCCGCCCGGCATCATCATGGCGACGGCCTTCGTCAGCCTGCCGCTGGTCATCCGCGAGCTGGTCCCGGTGCTCACCGAGATCGGCACCGACCAGGAGCAGGCGGCCCGCAGCCTGGGCGCCTCGCCGGTGCAGGCCTTCGCCCGGATCACCCTGCCCGCCATCAAGTGGGCGCTGCTCTACGGCGTCGTGCTCAGCCTGGCCCGGTCGCTGGGCGAGTTCGGAGCGGTCAAGGTCGTCTCGGGAGGCGTGGCCTTCCGGACCCAGACCGCGACCCTGCTGGTGGAGGAGCGCTACCAGCAGTTCGGGGCCGAGAACACGACCGTGGCCTACACCGCGGCCTTCATCCTGGCGTTGATCGCGGTCATCGCGATCATCGTCGTCACCAGCCTGCGACCGAAGGAGGGGCACTGATGCGCCGAGCGGCGGTAGCTGAGGGGAAGACGAGATGAGCATCAAGATCGCCGGGGTCGGCAAGCGGTTCGGCGACTTCGTCGCCCTGCGCGACATCGACCTGGAGATCCCGACCGGGGAGCTGACCGCGCTGCTCGGACCCAGCGGCGGGGGCAAGTCGACGCTGCTGCGGATCATCGCCGGGCTCGAGGTGGCCGACACGGGGACCGTGGAGATCGAGGGCCTCGACGCGACGCGGCTGCCCGCGCAGAAGCGCAACGTCGGCTTCGTCTTCCAGCACTACGCCGCCTTCCGGCACATGACGGTCGCCCAGAACGTCGGCTTCGGGCTGCGGGTCCGGAAGCGGCCGAAGCGGGAGATCACCGCCAAGGTGGACGAGCTGCTGGGGCTGGTGCACCTCTCCCAGTTCGCCGGCCGGATGCCCTCGCAGCTCTCCGGTGGCCAGCGGCAGCGGATGGCGCTGGCCCGGGCGCTCGCGATCGAGCCCACCGTGCTGCTGCTCGACGAGCCGTTCGGCGCCCTGGACGCCCAGGTCCGCAAGGAGCTGCGGACCTGGCTGCGCCGGCTGCACGACGAGGTCCACGTGACCACGGTGTTCGTGACCCACGACCAGGAGGAGGCGCTCGAGGTCGCCGACCAGATCGTGGTGATCAACAACGGCGCCATCGAGCAGGTCGGCGCGCCGGACGAGCTCTACGACACCCCGGCGTCCGACTTCGTGATGAGCTTCCTCGGCCCGGTCACCACCCTGGCCGGGCGGCTGATCCGGCCGCACGACCTCGACGTCCGCACCGAGCCGTTCCCCGACGCGTACGGCGGGCGGATCGTCGACCTGAACCGGGTGGGCTTCGAGGTGCGCCTGGAGATCGCGCTCGACGACACCGACGCCCAGGCGACCCCGGTGCACGTGACCCAGACCCGCGCCGAGGCTGCCGGCAAAGGGCTGGCCGCCGGTGACCGGGTCTGGCTCCGGCCGGTGGCCGGGGCCTCACAGATCCCCGTCACCCAGGACCTACCCGCCGCGGTACCGGAGCTCCAGCCGGCCGCGTCCTAGCCGGACCTCTGGCGGATCTGCACCGTTTACGCGGGTCTGCACCCTCTGCAGGCGGTGCAGATCCGCGTAGACGGTGCAGATCGTGGTCGCGCCGGCCTCAGGAGGCGGCGGCCTGGGGCTGGGCGTCGAAGGCCTCCCGGTGGGCGAGGATGTGCTCGATGTTGGCCTCGGACCACTGCTTGAGCGCCCGCAGCACCGGCAGCAGGTCGCGGCCCAGCGCGGTCAGCTCGTAGTCCACCCGCACCGGCACCGACGCGGTGACCGTGCGGGTGACCAGGCCGTCGCGTTCCAGCGTCCGTAGCGTCTGGGTCAGCATCTTCTGGCTGACCCCGGCCACGACCCGACGCAGCTCGCTGTGCCGGCGCGGCCCGTCGGCCAGGGCGTTGACCAGCAGGGCGGCCCACTTGTCGGCGATGGTGTCCAGCACCTGCCGGGTGGGGCACCCGGCCAGGAAGGCGTCGTACGCCTCCTTCTCCGCCTGGCGGCGCTGTGTCGCAGTCTGCGTTCCCATGCGTCAACCTCCCCTAGGCACTTCTAGGTGCCTACTTCCTTTAAGTTCCCTGCTTGGCCAGTCTGGCACCAGAGATCAACCAACCCATCAGGAGGAACTCCCATGCAGGTCGTAGAGGTAACGGCGTACGGCGGGCCCGAGGTGCTCGAGCCGGCCACCCGCCCCACTCCCACCCTCGAGCCGGGCCAGGTGCTGGTGCGGGTCCGCGCCGCGGAGGTCAACCCCGTCGACTGGTTCACCCGGTCCGGCGCTCTGCTGGCCATGACGCCGGACCTGGCCCCCCCGTTGGTGCTCGGCTGGAGCCTGGCCGGGGTCGTCGAGGAGTCGCGGCACCCGGCGTGGTCGCCGGGTCAGCGGGTGCTGGCCATGGTGCCGTGGTTCGACGTCGGGACCGGCGCGTACGCCGAGCTGGTCGCGGCCGACCCCGAGTGGCTGGCGGAGGTCCCCGACGAGATCGACGACAGCACCGCCGCCACGCTGGCGCTCAACGCGCTGACCGCGCGCCAGGCGGTCGACCTGGCGGGCGTTCAGGCGGGCCAGACGGTCCTGGTGACCGGCGCCAGCGGTGCGGTCGGCGGCTTCGCGGCCCAGTTCGCGGTGACGGCTGGCGCTCGGGTGATCGGACTCGCCTCGTCCGGGGACGAGGACTATGTGGCCGGTCTGGGCGCAGACACCGTTCTCGGCCGACAGGCGCCGGACGAACTGGTCAGAAGTACGCGCGCGCTGGTGCCGGGCGGGGTGGACGTGGTGCTGGACGCGGTGCCCCTCGGCCCGGGCTTGATCGGTGCCGTACGCGAGGGTGGCGCCTTCGTCACGGTGCTCGACCCGGCACTCCCTGCGCCGGAGCGCGGCATCACACCCCGGAAGGTCAGCGCGGTCCCGAACGCCGCGCAGCTCGCCGACATCGTCAAGGCGGCGGCGGCCGGCGCGCTGGCCACCCGGATCGCGGACGTGAGACCGCTCGCCGAGGCGGCCGACCTCCACCGCCGGGCCGAGGCCGGGGGCGTACGCGGGCGGCTCGTGCTCACCGTGGGCTGATGCCTGCGAGCCGCCGACCTCGCTCCTGCCCGCGCATACCCGGGGCGGGGGCGAGGAGGCGGCCCTGACGGCTTACGCCCAGCGGGCCTGGTTGTCGGTCTTCGTCGGCCTGATGGTGGTCGCCCCGCTGCTGGTCAGCCGGCTCTCCGTGCGGGTCCTCGGGCCCCGGCTCCGCCGGCTCGGCGACTGGGCCACCGACCGGATGAACCGGCCGGAGGAGGTCGACCCAGAGGCCGAGGAGATGGCCCTCTACCTGCGGCGGCAGCGGCTGGTCACCCAGCTCGACCGGGTCCGCCGCCTGCTGCCGGTCGACGAGCACATGTCGGCCACCCGTCAGCTCGGCAACCGGCTGGCCTACGACTCACTGGTCGCCGACCTCGCCCGCCTGCCGGAGGTCTATCCGGCGGCGGCGGCGCTGACCCCGACGTCGAGCGTGATCCGGCACGACCAGCGACACGGCTCGAGCGTCGAGGTCCTCGACGTCGTCGGCTGGCGCTGATCAGCTGGCCGCAAGGGCGGCGAGCAGCACATCGAGGCCCTCGGCCAGCAGGTCCTCGCTGATGGTCAGCGGCGGCAGCAGCCGGATGACGTTGCCGTAGGTCCCGCAGGTCAGCACGATCACGCCCTCGGCGTGCGTGGCCGCGGCCACCCGCCCGGTCAGCGCCGGGTCGGGGTCGCCGGTGGTCGGGTCGACCAGCTCGAGGGCCACCATCGCCCCGCGGCCGCGGATGTCGCCGATCCGCGGGTCGTTCGCCTGGGCGGACCGGAGACGGTCGAGGACGATCCCCTCGATGGCCTGCGCGCGGTCCAGCAGCCCGCCGTACTCGAAGGCGTCCAGCGCGGCGAGCGCCGCCGCGCAGGCCACCGGGTTGCCGCCGTAGGTTCCGCCGAGTCCGCCCACGTGGGGGGCGTCCATGATCTCGGCGCGGCCGGTGACCGCCGCCAGCGGCAGCCCGCCGGCGATGCCCTTGGCCGTGGTGAGCAGGTCGGGAACCACACCCTCGTGCTCGCAGGCGAACATCGCTCCGGTCCGCGCGAAGCCGGTCTGGATCTCGTCGGCGATGAAGACGACCCCGCTGGCCCGGCACCACTCGCTCAGCGCGGTGAGGAAGCCCGGCGCGGGCACGATGAAGCCGCCCTCGCCCTGGATCGGCTCGATGATCACCGCGGCCAGGTTGGCCGCGCCGACCTGCTTGTCGATCTGGCTGATCGCCCGCCGGGCCGCCTCCGGTCCGGTGAGCCCATCGCGATAGGGGTACGACATCGGCGCCCGGTAGATCTCGCCGGCGAACGGGCCGAAGCCGCTCTTGTAGGGCATCGACTTGGCCGTCAGGGCCATGGTCAGGTTGGTCCGCCCGTGGTAGGCGTGGTCGAACGCCACCACCGCCGGGCGACCGGTGTAGCGCCGGGCGATCTTGACCGCGTTCTCGACGGCCTCGGCACCGGTGTTGAACAGTGCCGACCGCTTCTCGTGGTCGCCCGGGGCCAGCCGGTTCAGCCGCTCGGCCACCGTCACGTAGTCCTCGTACGGGGTGATCATGAAGCAGGTGTGGGTGAACCGGGCTGCCTGGTCGGCGGCCGCGGCCGCCCCCTCCCGGTGCGCGGTGCCGCCGCCGCAGACCGCGCTGCCGGTGCCGAGGTCGCTCAGCGAGGTGCCGGCGACGTCCGCCCCCCCCCCGCCGCCGGCGGCGGCCACGTAGACCGGGAGCATGGTGGCCACGCCGCTGGCCACGGCCGCGGTCTTGCGGGCCTGCAGCTCCAGCGAGCGCGGACCGGGCACCGCGGTGACCAGGTGCCGGTGCTGGGGCAGGGTCGGTCCGCCGACGGCCGCGATCTCGGTGAGCGTCATGACGCCAGTGTTCCAGGGCCCGCCCGCAGGGAGAACCCCCGAGCTCTCAGCGGAGGATCCACCAGGCGGAAACAGCCATCGGCAGCAGGCCGAGCAGCACCAGTGGCGAGTACGGGCGGCGCCGGTTGACCAGCAGCACGATGCCCGCCACGATCAGGCCGACGATCCCGGTCCAGACCCACAGGGCGAGCCGGTCGCCGCGGCCGAACTCCTCCGGCCGCAGCACCAGGTAGGCCGCCAGGACAACCGACACCGTGCCGAACACCGCCACCAGCAGGGCCGAGATGATGACCCGCTGCACGAGGTCGAGGCTGCGGTCCTCGGACTGCTGGCGCTCCCGCCGGCGCTCGCCCGGGGTCGGCAGGGTCATCGGCTGGGCCGGGGCGAGGTCACCCCCGTGATGCTCGCACCTGACGGCGGGCCTCGTCGACGGCCGCGCGGCTGCCGGACAGCCACGGTTCGCCGTGCCCGGGCAGCAGCACGGTGGCGTCCAGGTCGGCGATCCGGCTCAGCGAGTCGCCAGCCAGGTCCATGTCGGCCGTGGCTGCCGGGGCAACCAGGCGCGGACCACGGCGCCCCGTGTACGGATCGAGGGTGACCAGGGCGTCGCCACTGATCACCGCGTCGCGGTCGGGCAGCGCGAACACGCACTGACCGTACGTGTGCCCGGGCGTGTGCACCGCGCGCGGGCGGCCGGGGACAGGCAGCACCTCGCCGTCGGCGTACGTCTTCGTCGCCTCGATCCCGCGTACGGCGAGGGCGCCGGCGGCCACCATGCTGGCCAGGATCGGGACCGACCCGGGGTGCCCGAGGGGGAAGGTGAAGCGGTTCTGCTGGGGCCGGTAGCGGTAGGGGTGCGCGGCCAGCCGCCGGTCGTCGGGGTGCACCCAGACCGGTACGCCGAGGGACGCGTGCAGCCCGCGGGCGAACCCGACGTGGTCGAAGTGGCCGTGGGTCAGCACCAGCGCCCGGATGTCCGCGGGGCTGCGACCCACCGCCGCCAGGCAGTCGATCACCGCGCGGCCGGTTGAGGGGAACCCGGCGTCGACCAGGGTGACCCCGTCGTCGTCGGTGATCACGTAGCAGTTGGTGTAGGCGTGCTCGATCCGGTGCACGCCGGGCGCGAGGTCCAGCTCGATCTTCACGCTGAGCGGTTACCCGCTCGGTGGGATTCCAGGCCATCATGCTGAGATGCACCTCGACCTCACCGACCGGGTGGTCATCGTCACCGGCGCCGGTCGCGGCATCGGCCGGGTGATCGCGGAACGGTTCCTGGCCGAGTCGGCGCGGGTGGTGGGCCTCGATCTCGGGGCCGGCGACGTCGGCTGGCTCAACGACCAGGGCGCTCTCGGGCTGCCGTGCGACGTCACCGACAGCGCGGCCGTAGGGGAGGTGGTCGCCCAGGTGGTCGAGCGCCACGGGCGGATCGACGTGCTGGTCAACAACGCCGGCGTGCTGGTCGAGGGCCTGGTCGAGGACCTGACCGATGAGGACTGGGACCGCTGCTTCGCCGTCAACGTGGGCGGGACGTTCGCGATGTGCCGCGCGGTGATCCCGACGATGAAGAGGCAGGGGTCGGGCCGGATCCTCAACGCCGGGTCGTTCGCGGCGATCGTGCCGAGCGTGGGCAGCGCCGCGTACGCCGCCGCCAAGTCGGCGGTCGTCTCCTTCAGCCGCACCCTGGCCGGGGAGCTCGGTCCGTGGGACATCACCGTCAACGCGTATGCGCCGGGGATGGTCCCGACGGCGATGAACGGCTTCGGCGACCTCGACCCCGCTGCCCAGGAGGAGCTGCTCGCCACCCTGACCCTGCGGCGGTGGGGCCGGCCGCAGGAGGTGGCCGATCTGCTGTGCTTCCTGGCCAGCGACGCCGCAGGCTACATCACCGGCACGCTGGTCGACGTGAGTGGCGGCAAGCTGGCGACCCAGCGGCCCCAGGTGGCTCACGAGCGGGCGCAGCCGTGACGAGCCGCGTGCTCTGGGTGACCGGAGCGGGCAGCGGGATGGGCCGGGCGGCATCGGTCGCAGCGGGCCGGCGGGGCTGGCGGGTCGCGCTGAGCGGCCGGCGGGCCGACCCGCTTGAGGAGACGGCCGACCTGATCACCCGCGCGGGCGGCGAGGCGCTGGTGCTGCCGCTCGACGCCAGTGACCCCACCGCGATCCAGCGCGGACACGGGGTGGTCGCCGAGCGATGGGGTGCGGTGACCGACCTCGTCCTGGCCGCCGGACTGAACGTGCCGCAGCGCTACTGGCGCGACCAGAGCCTCGACGACTTCGCCGCGGTGGTGGCCACGAACCTGACCGGCGTGACCGCCACCCTCGACACAGCGTTGCCCGACCTGCGTGCGGCCGAGGGGGGTGGGGTCGCGGTGGTGGTCTCCTCCTACTCCGCCTGGCGGTTCTCACCGCACTCCGGCGTGGCGTACACGGCGAGCAAGACCGCGCTCGGCGCGCTCTGCGCGTCGCTCAACGAGCAGGAGGCGGGTTTCGGCGTACGCGCCTGCCATCTCTGCCCGGGCGATGTGGACAGCGACTTCCTCGCCCTGCGCCCGAACGTCCCTGACGCCGCCGCCCGGGCCAGCATGCTGACCCCGGACGACGTCGCGCGGGCCGTGCTCTTCGTCCTCGAGTCACCACCCCACGTCCGCGTCGACGAGCTGGTGCTCAGCCCTGTCGCCCAGCACTGATGGCCGGGCTCGGCTACCCTGAAAGGTCACAATCGGCAGGGGAGCAGGGTGAACAGCAGGTCCTCGACCAGCATGAAGGACGTGGCTGCGCTGGCCGGGGTGTCGCTGGGCACGGTCTCCAACGTGGTCAACACCCCGGAGATCGTCAGCCCGGCCACCCGAGAGCGGGTCGAGACCGCCATCGCCAAGCTCGGCTGGGTGCCCAACGAGTCGGCCCGCCAACTCCGGGCCGGTCGCAGCCGATCGATCGGGCTAGTCGTGCTGGACATCAGCAACCCCTTCTTCACCGACGTGATGACCGGTGTCGAGGACTTCGTCCAGGAGCAGGGGTACGTGGTGCAGGTCGGCAACAGCGCGCTGCGGCTGGAGCGGGAGAGCCGCCAGCTGCGGCTGTTCGAGCAGCAGCGGGTCCGCGGGGTGCTCTGCGCGCCGCTCGGGATGCCCGACGAGCGGGTCGACGACCTGCGCCGTCGCGGGATCCCGGTGGTGATGGTCGATCACGCCACGGCGGATGCGC
>CAXTVE010000002.1:7829-17470 GCA_964247485.1 uncultured Propionibacteriaceae bacterium | reverse complement strand
CTGCTTCGGGTGGGCCCCCCGCCGCGGGCCGGGGGGGGGCTCGGCGCGCGGGGGGGGGCCCCCTCGGCGCGGTTTGACCCCCGGCGGCGCCGGGGCATCCCGGTCGTGATGGTCGACCGGGCCAGCGCCGACACCCGCTACTGCTCGGTGTCGGTCGACGACGTCGAGGGCGGCCGGCTGGCCGTCGCGCACCTGCTCGGGCTGGGCCACCGCACCCTCGCCGTCGTCGGCGGGCCCGGCAGCCTCGACCAGGTCCGGGACCGGCGGCAGGGCGCTGAGCTGGCCCGGCGGCAGCACGGCGACGAGGCCTCGCTGCTGATCGTCTCGACCGACGTGATGAACGCCGAGTCGGGGCGCGCGGCGGCCGACCAGCTGGTGGCCCTGCCGGCCGGTGAGCGGCCGACCGGGGTGTTCGCGACCAACGACCTGTTGGCCATCGGGCTGCTGCAGGGCTTCGTCGCCCATGGCGTACGGGTGCCCGAGGAGATGGCGATCGTCGGCTACGACGACATCTCCTTCGCCGCCTCGGCCGCCGTCCCGCTCTCCTCGGTCCGGCAGCCGCGGGAGTCCCTGGGCCGCCGCGCCGCCGAGCTGCTGTTCGACGAGATCGAGGCGATCGAGCGCGGGGTGCCCCACGAGCACACCAGCGCCAACTTCACCCCCGAGCTGGTGGTCCGGCAGAGCACGGCCGGCGGGCGGCGCAGCCTGGGACTCGACGACTCGAGGAGGACCAGGTGAACGACGCCGAAGTCTCGACAACCGGCTGATCGGTCCCAGAGGGCCGGTACGTCGAAGCTTGGGGTCACTCTGTGCATCCTCCCGAGGGAGCGAGGGGTTGCGGGCTGGCGTCAGCTGTGACCTACCTCGATCCCGGGGGGCGGACCCCCCGCGTCAGGGGGAGGTGCTGCCGGTTCGAGCCGACCCACCGTTCGCGCGCACACCTGGTGACGGGATCGCTACAGTCGGTCGGTGCCGCGCTACTGCCTGCTGGGTCAGATCGACGCAGTCCGCATCGAGGAGTACCGCGAGGCCCACCGCGCCGTCTGGCCGGAGCTGTTGCGGGAGCTCGAGGCCGCCGGCTGGCGAAACTACTCACTGTTCCTGCGCGACGACGGGCTGTTGGTCGGCTACGTCGAGTCCGACGACCTCGATGCGGCGCAGGCGCGTGTGGCCGCCAAAGCGGTGAATGCGCGATGGCAGGCCGCCATGGCCGAGCTGTTCGGCAGCGACGGCGCGCCGGACGAGGCCTGGCAGCGAATCCCGGAGGTGTTCAACCTGGAGGACCAGTTGGCGCGACTCGACTGAACGGGCAAGGCCCCTGATTCGGTCGGTCCGATCATGCGACGAGATCGAACCGCCAGATGGTGGTGGTGCGGTAGACCTGCCCGGGCTCCAGGACGGCGCTGGGGAACGCCGGCTGATTGGGTGCGTCCGGGAAGTTCTGCGTCTCCAGGGCGATGCCGGCGCCCTGGCGGTAGGTCCCCCCACCCCTCCCGCCCCACCCGCCGTCGAAGAAGTTGCCCGTGTAGACCTGGACGCCCGGTTGGTCGCTGAGCACCTCGAGGTGGATGCCCGAGTCGGGGGAGTGCAGCTGCGCGTGGCGGCGCAGACCCCCGCCACGGACCACGAAGTTGTGGTCGATGCCGCGGGCCAGCAGGACCTGCGGGTCCGGGATGCGGATCAGCCGGCCCACCCGGGCGGGCTCGCGGAAGTCGAGGGCGGAACCGTCGACCGGGTCGAGCTCGCCGGTCGGGATCAGGTCCGGGCCGACCGGCGTGTACCGGTCGGCGTCGACCTGCAGCCGATGGAAGTCGATCGACCCGGAGTCCTCGCCGGCCAGATTGAAGTGTGCGTGGTTGGTCAGGTTGACCACGGTCGGCGCGTCGGTGACGGCGGTGTAGTCGATGCGGACGTCGTGGTCGTCGACGGTGTAGCGGACGGTGGTCCGGAGCTCACCGGGGAAGCCCTGGTCGCCGTCGGGACTGACCAGCTCGAGGGTGATGCCCGAGCTGCTCGCGTCGGTGACGGTCCACAGGCGCCGGTGGAACCCGTCCGGTCCGCCGTGCACGGCGTTCGGGCCGTCGTTGGCCGGAACGATGTACTCCCGGTCCCCGATGACGAAGCGGCCCCCCGCGAGCCGGTTGGCGAAGCGGCCGACGACCGCGCCGAAGTAGTCGTCGCCCTGCCGGTAGCCGGCCGGCTCCCGGTGGCCCAGCACCACGTTGCGGACGTTGCCGTCGCGGTCGGGCACGTGCAGCGCCCGGACCGCCGCCCCGGTCTCCAAGACGTCCAGGGTGGGACCGTCTGCTGCCGTGCCGCTGATCCGGTACCTGTCGTGCGTCATCGCAACGCCGCCTCGACGTCGACCGGGCGATCGGCGGAACTGGTCAGTCGGTGCGGCCCGGCGCCGACCTCCGTCTCCGTCCCGTCCGGCAGGCGCACCAGCGCGGTGACCGACTCAGGGATCCGCACCTCGATCGAGAACTCGCCGGTCGGCTCGTGCTGCCAGGCGACCGACACGGTTCCGTGCCGGGTCCGCAGCTCCGACCGGGCCCAGGTCAGGCCGCCGCCCGGCTGCGGCGCCACCAGGACCTTGGCGTACCCCGGCTCGAGGGGCGCGAGGCCCCCGATGGTCCGGTGCATCCAGTCGACCACGGCGCCCAGGGCGTAGTGGTTGAAGCTGGTCATCTCACCAGGGTTGATCGTGCCGTCGGGGAGCATCGAGTCCCAACGCTCCCAGACGGTCGTGGCCCCCATCGTCACCGGGTAGAGCCAGGAGGGGCACTCCCGCTGCAGCAGCAGCCGGTAGGCGTGGTCCAGGTGCCCGGTGCGGGTCAGGGCGTCGTTGACGAACGGGGTGCCGGCGAACCCGGTCTGGATGTGAAACCCGCCGTCGGTGACGAGGTCGGCCAGCCGCTGCCCGGCCCGGGCCGTCGGCTCCGGGTCGAGCAGGCCGAAGACGATCGCCAGCGCGTATGCGGTGGGCGCGTCGCTGTGGATCGTGCCGTCGGCGCCGACGTAGTGGGCGGTGAACGCCGCCCGGGTCCTTGTCGCCAGGGCGGCGAACTCGGCCGCCTCGGCCGGCCGGTCGAGCACCACCGCGGCCTGGGCGAGCAGGTCGGCGCTGCGGAACAGGCAGGCGGTGGCGACGACCCCGGGGTCGGCCCTCGCGCGGAACGGCTCGTCCGGTGGGGCCGTGGGGTCGAGCCAGTCCCCGAACTGGAAGCCGGCGTCCCACAGACCGTTCCGGGACAGCAGGCCTGCCACCCGGCGGACGTGGGCGACCATCGAGTCGAACTGGTCGGCCAGCACCTGGGGGTCGCCGTACGCCTGCCAGAGGGCCCACGGCACCCAGACCGCGGCGTCGCTCCAGATGGCCGTACTCTCCGGGGCGGGGAACTCCGGTGGGTGCCCCTGGTACTTCAGCAGGTCCGGGATGACGAAGGCGACCAGCCCGGCGGCGGCCGCCTGCTCCGCGGCCAGGTCGCGCAGCCAGTCGCGGAGGAGTTCCTCGACGTCGAACAGGTAGGCGGCCGAGGGCGCGAACGCCGCGATGTCGCCGGTCCAACCCAGCCGCTCGTCGCGCTGCGGCCAGTCGGTGGGCACGTCGAGGAAGTTGCCCCGGGTGCCCCGGACGACGTTGGCGTGCAGCTGGTTGATCAGCTCGTCCGAACACGCGAAGGTCCCGATCCGGGGCAGGTCGGACGAGACCACGACCGCGGTGAGTGCACCGGCGGTCAGGGATCCCGGCCAGCCGTTCACCTCCACGTAGCGGAACCCGTGGAAGGTGAAGGTCGGCTCGAACACGTCCTCGTCGCCGCTGAGGATAAACCGGTCGGTGGCCTCTGCGGTGCGCAGCGGCCGCACCCCCAGCTCGTCCTCCTCGAGGACCTCGGCGTGCCGGAGGGTGACCATGTGGCCCGCCGGCCCGTGCACGCGTACGCGAACCCAACCCACCAGGTTCTGGCCGAAGTCGACCAGCGTCCGGCCCGCCGGTGAGGTCCAGATGCGGTGCGGGGGCAGCTCTTGCTGGCGGCGCACGGGGGGGCCGACGTAGGGCGTGAGGGTGCTCGGGTCCCTCTCGCCGCGGTGGACGCCGGTCCAGCTCGCCAGGTCGAAGCCCGGCCGAAGCCACGCGCCGGACCCCCGTCGCGCATCGACGGTCTGCCCGTCGTAGAGGTCGTTGACTAGGACGGCGGACGGACCGGCGGTCCACGTCTCGTCGGTGCGAAGGACCTGCCGGTGGCCGTCCTCGAACTCGATCTCGAGCTGGGCGAGGACCCCGAGCTCGTCGCCGTAGACCTCACGCAGGCCCGCCCAACCAAGCCGGCCGCGGAACCACCCGTTCCCCAGGGCGAACCCCAGGACGTTCGTCTCCTCGAGCAGCAGGTCGGTCACGTCGTAGCTGCGGTAGCGCAGCGGCCACTCGTAGCTGCTCCAGCCGGGACTCAGCACGTCGTCGGAGACGGGCTGCCCGTTGAGGAAGGCCTCGAAGACGCCGTGCGCGGTGGCGTCCAGCGTGGCCCGGCAGACGGGACCGTGTCCGTCCTCCAGCGCGAACTCCCGCCGGAACAGGGGCGCCCCGCCGAAGTCGTCGTGGGGGCAGATCAGGGCGGCGGACCCAAGGTCGATCATCGGATCAGACTGTCACGTCCCGGTTCTCGAGCTCGCTCGGAGTTCGACGTTACTCGTTTCAACCGCAGTCCCCCCCTGCGCCCAGGTGGCCGGTCGACGGGGTTGCTTGACAGCGTGTACCACGCCCCCGTACTGTCGGCGACGCATGAATGAAACGTTTAAAACCGCCGAGCCGAGGTGACGACAGCAGTGACGCTGGATCCCGACGATCAGCCGCCCGCCCTGGAACTGCGCGAGGTCGCGAAGGCCTTCGGGGCGGTCATCGCGTTGCGTTCCGGCAGTCTCATCCTGCGGCGGGGCTCGATCCACGCCCTGGTCGGCGAGAACGGCGCGGGCAAGTCCACGCTCGTCAAGATCGTGGCGGGCCTCTACCAGCGCGACGCCGGCCTCTTCCTGCTCGAGGGCCGGCCGGCGGACTTCAGGAACACCGCCGAGGCCAAGGCCGCGGGCATCGCCGTGATCTACCAGGAGCCCACCCTGTTCCCGGACCTGACGGTCACCGAGAACGTCTTCATGGGCCGGCAGCCGGTGGGCCGGTTCGGCCGGATCGACCGGAAGGCGATGCGGGCCGAGGTCGTCGGGCTGATGAGACGGCTCGGCGTTCGCATCGACCCTGACCGACCGGCCGAGGGCCTGTCCATCGCCGACCAGCAGATCATCGAGATCGCGAAGGCCATCTCGCTCGACGCCAAGGTGCTGATCATGGACGAGCCGACCGCGGCGCTCTCCGGGGTGGAGGTCGAGCGGCTGTTCACCGTGGCCCGCGGCCTGCGCGACGAGGGCCGGGCACTGCTGTTCATCTCGCACCGTTTCGACGAGGTGTTCGGCCTGTGCGACACCATCACCGTGATGCGGGACGGGGCCTACATCTCCACGGACCCGACGGCCGACACCGACGTCGCCGCGACCGTACGCCGAATGGTCGGCCGGGACGTGCACGACCTGTTCCCCAAGACCGAGGCGGAGATCGGCGAGCCGCTGCTCGAGGTGTCCGGGCTGACCATGCCGGGCATGTTCTCCGACATCTCGTTCACGGTGCGCGCCGGCGAGATCGTCGGCCTGGCGGGCCTGGTCGGTGCGGGGCGCAGCGAGGTGGCCCGCGCCGTGTTCGGGGTCGACCCCTACGCCAGCGGGTCCGTCACGCTGGCCGGGCGACCGGTGCCCCCCCGCGACCCGAGCGCGGCGATGAGCCGCGGGCTGGCCCTGGTGCCCGAGGACCGGCGCAGGCAGGGGCTGGTCATCGACTCCACGGTCGGTCAGAACATCACCGCCGCCATCCGGCGCCCGCTGGCGAAGCTCGGGCTGATCACGACCGCGGTGGAGAACGCGTCCGCCCGGGTCTGGGCCAGCCGGCTGGAGGTCAAGACCCGCGCGCTCGACGCGGTCGCCGGCACGCTCAGCGGCGGCAACCAGCAGAAGGTCGTGCTCGGCAAGTGGCTCGCCACCAACCCGAAGGTCCTGATCATCGACGAGCCGACCCGCGGGATCGACGTCGGCACCAAGGCCGAGGTCCACCGGATGATGTCGGAGCTCGCCGGCCAGGGCCTGGGCATTCTAATGATCTCCTCCGAGCTGCCCGAGGTGCTGGGCATGGCCGACCGGGTGCTGGTCATGCGCGAGGGCCGGATCACCGCCGAGATCGCCCGCCGTGACGCCACGTCGGAGTCCGTGATGCACGCCGCCACGCACGCGGCCGAGCCGAAGGAGGCCGCTGCGTGAGCGCCGCCACCGCCACCCCCGTCGAGCCGCGGACCACGTTCTCCGCCCGGGTCGGAACGGTGGCCAAGGCCCGCGAGACCGGCATCCTGCTGGCCCTGGTCCTGGTCATCGCGGTGACCACGGCCCGCAACCCGGCGTTCCTATTCAGCGCGGACGGGTTCCGTGACCTGCTGCTCACCCCGTCGATCCTGATCGTGGTGGCGATCGGCCAGGCCGTGGTGATCATCACCCGCAACGTCGACCTCTCGGTCGGCTCGGTGCTCGGCCTCACCGCGTACCTGACCGGACGGTTGTTCCTCGACGTCCCCGGCATCCCGATCCTGGCCGTCTTCGTGCTCGGCATCGTCTTCGGCGGCCTGCTCGGACTGGTCAACGGGGCACTGGTCGCCTTCGCCAAGGTGCCCGCGCTGGTGATCACCCTCGGCACCCTCTACACCTACCGGGGCATCAACGTCGCGTGGGCGGGCAGCGACCTGATCAACGCCTCGGACCTGCCCCGGCCCTTCCTCCGGCTCGGCACCCAGACCCTCCTCGGCATCCCGGTGCTGACCCTGATCGCGGCGGTCGTGCTCGTCGCGGGCGCCTGGTACCTGAAGAACATCCGGGCCGGCCGCGAGCTCTACGCGATCGGGTCCGACCCCGCCGCCGCGCAGCTCTACGGCCTGAACGTCACCCGGCGGGTGCTGGCCGCCTTCCTGGTCAGCGGGGCGTCGGCGGGCCTGGCCGGAGTGCTCTACGCCGCCCGCTACGGCACCGTCAACTCCCAGGCCGGGCTCGGGTTCGAGCTCGAGGCCGTGGGGGCGGCGGTCATCGGCGGCGTGGCGATCTTCGGCGGCAGCGGCACGCTGTGGGGCGCGGCGTTCGGTGGGTTCCTGCTCTTCACCATCAACCGCGCCCTGCCGGTCCTCGGCGTCCCGGACTTCTGGCAGCGGGCCGTGGTCGGCGTGCTGATCATCGGGGCCATCGTGCTGGACCGGGTGCTGGCCCTCCGACAATCGCGCAAGCTCATCGAGGCGAGGGATGCCGACCATGGCTAACCTCACGGCACCGGCACCGGCACCGGCACCGGTCCCGACCGCCGAGCAGCGCACCTACCTCGACCACGGACGCCCCTGGTGGCAGCGCGCCCTGCTCACCCGGGAGATGGCGATCCTCGGCCTGCTCGTCGCGGTCGTCGTGGTGGCGTCTGCCGTCGTGCCGCGCTTCGGCACCCCGGTCACCCTGGGCTTCCTGCTGCTCGACGTCACCCCGATCCTGCTGATCGCCCTCCCGATGACGTGCGTCATCATCACCGGCGAGATCGACCTCTCGGTGGCCAGCATGGTCGGGCTGAGCAGCGTGCTGTTCGGCGTGCTGCACCAGGCCGGCCTGTCGATCCCGCTGGCCGCGGTGGTCGCGCTGCTGGTCGGCGCCTTCGGGGGCGCGGTCAACGGCCTGCTCGTCACCGTCGTCGGCCTGCCGTCGCTCGCCGTCACCATCGGCACCCTCGCGCTCTACCGCGGGCTGGCGGTCGGGCTGCTGGGCACCACGGCGATCACCGACTTCCCGCGCACCTGGACCCAGCTGGTCAAGGCCAAGATCGGCGACACCGGCATCCCGCTGGTCATGATCGTCTTCGTCGTGCTGGCCCTGGCCTTCACGGTCGTGCTGCACTTCACGCCGTTCGGCCGCGGCATCTACGCGATCGGGCTCAGCGCGGAGGCCGCGCTCTTCTCCGGCGTACGCGTCGGGCGGACCAAACTGATCCTCTTCGTGCTGACCGGCACGATCGCCGCCCTCGCCGGGATCTACTACACCCTGCGGTTCGGCAGCTCGCGGGGTGACAACGCCACCGGCATGGAGCTGCAGGTGATCGCCGCGGTACTCCTCGGCGGCGTCTCCATCTTCGGCGGCCGGGGCGCGCTGCACGGCGTGATCGGCGGCGTCCTGCTGATCGGGGTGCTGGCCAGCGCACTGCGGCTGGCCAACATCACCTCCGACGTCATCAACATCATCACCGGAGTCCTCCTGGTGCTCTCGGTGGTCTCAGCGAGCTTCCTGGCCTGGGTGCAGAGGAAGCGCGTCCGTCCCGGAGGTTTATCGGGCGGCAATCCAACCCCACGAAAGGAAGTTCCATGAAGTTCGGCACCAGAATCCGCAGTGCGGCGGTCGTGGCGGCTCTCGGCCTGACCCTGGCCACCGCAGCCTGTGGCGGCAGCAACGAGCCCGCTGGGAACGCGAGTCCCGGCGCGAGCGGCGCGGGCAGCTCGGCCCCGGCGGAAGACGCCAACCTGGCGATCACCTTCCTGCCCAAGAACCTCGGCAACCCCTACTTCGACACCTCCGACAAGGGTGGCGAGGCCGCGATCAAGGAGTTCGGCGGCACCTACGCCGAGGTCGGGCCGACCGAGGCCACCCCGGACGCCCAGGTCAGCTACATCAACACCCTGACCCAGCAGCAGGTCGGCGGTATCGTGCTCTCCGCCAACGACAAGCAGGCGGTCTGCGATGCGCTGAACGAGGCGCGGGACAACGAGGTGAAGGTCGTCACGTTCGACTCCGACACCAACCCGGAGTGTCGCGACCTGTATGTCAACCAGGCGACCGCCGAGGGCATCGCCAAGGTGCAGGTCGACATCATCGCCGACCAGATCGGCGACTCGGGCGAGGTCGCGATCCTGTCGGCCTCGGCCAATGCGACGAACCAGAACGCCTGGATCGAGCTGATGAAGACCGAGCTGTCGACCAACCACCCCGACATCAAGCTGGTGGACACGGTGTACGGCAACGACAAGGACCAGGAGTCCTTCGACAAGACGGCGGCCCTGTTGCAGAGCCACCCGAACCTGAAGGGCATCATCTCTCCGACCACGGTGGGCATCGCCGCGGCCGGCCGCTACCTGTCCACCTCCAAGGCCAAGGGCAAGGTCGCGCTGACCGGTCTCGGTACGCCGAACCAGATGCGCGAGTACGTCAAGGACGGCACCGTCAAGGAGTTCGCCCTGTGGAACCCGGCCGACCTGGGATACCTGGCCGCGTACGCGACCAAGGCCCTGATCGCGGGGGAGATCTCGGGCAACGCGGGCGACACGTTCACCGCCGGCAAGCTCGGTGAGTTCACCGTCGATGCCGACAAGAGCGTGCTGCTCGGCGATCCGTTCAAGTTCAACGCCGAGAACATCGACGAGTTCGACTTCTGAGTCGAGCGCGCACGACGGGTGGTGGCCCGGCCCCCCCCCCCGCGGGCCGGGGCCCCCCCCCCCCCATAGCAAAGGGGTTTTGTGGGGGGGCCATGCCGTTGAGGACCC
>CAXTVE010000002.1:4453-7819 GCA_964247485.1 uncultured Propionibacteriaceae bacterium | reverse complement strand
GGCCTCGGGCCGGGCACCACGACCCCCATTCGCAAGGTGTGTGTGAGGAGTGACCATGACGTTGATCGACCCGATCGCCGAGCAGCTGGCCGCGCAGGTCATCGAGGTGCCGTCCTGGGCGTACGGGAACTCCGGCACCCGGTTCAAGGTGTTCAGCACCGCCGGCACCCCGCGGACGGTGCAGGAGAAGATCGCCGACGCCGCCCAGGTGCACGCGGTGACCGGTCTCGCCCCCAAGGTCGCGCTGCACATCCCGTGGGACAAGGTCGACGACTACTCCGGCCTGCGGGCGTACGCGGAGGATCTGGGTGTTGCGCTGGGCACGATCAACTCCAACACCTTCCAGGACGACCTCTACAAGTTCGGCAGCCTGACCCACGTCGATGAGTCCGTGCGACGCAAGGCCGTCGACCACCATCTCGAGTGCATCGAGATCATGAGCCTGACCGGGTCGCGCGACCTGAAGATCTGGCTGGCCGACGGGACCAACTATCCCGGCCAGGGCGACATCCGTGGCCGGCAGGACCGGCTGGCGGAGAGCCTCGCGGAGATCTACGCCCGCCTCGGGCCGGAGCAGCGGCTGGTGCTGGAGTACAAGTTCTTCGAGCCGGCGTTCTACCACACCGACGTGCCCGACTGGGGCACGGCGTACGCGCAGGTGCTCGCGCTCGGCGAGCGGGCGGTCGTCTGTCTGGACACCGGCCACCACGCCCCGGGGACCAACATCGAGTTCATCGTGGCCCAGCTGCTGCGGCTCGGGAAGCTCGGCTCCTTCGACTTCAACTCCCGCTTCTACGCCGACGACGACCTGATCGTCGGGGCGGCGGACCCGTTCCAGCTGTTCCGGATCCTGTACGAGGTGGCCCGGGGCGGTGGGTTCGGCCCAGCCGCCGGCGTGGCGTTCATGCTCGACCAGTGCCACAACGTCGAGGCCAAGATCCCGGGCCAGATCCGCTCGGTGCTGAACGTGCAGGAGATGACCGCCCGGGCCCTGCTGGTCGACACCGAGGCCCTGGCCGCGGCGCAGCAGGGGCACGACGTGCTCGGCGCGAACAGCATCCTGATGGACGCCTTCTACACCGATGTCCGCCCCGCGCTGGCGGAGTGGCGGGCGTCCCGCGGCCTGCCCGCCGACCCGATGCGCGCGTACGCGGAGTCGGGTTACCAGACCACGATCGAGACGGAGCGAGCCGGGGGCACGCAGGCTGGCTGGGGACCCTGACCATGACCAACGAGAGCGTTCGTCACCTGGTCGGCCGGAGCAACCGGCTCGGCGCCGACCCGAGGAACACCAACTTCGCCGGGGGCAACACCTCGGCCAAGGGCACCGAGACGGACCCGGTGACCGGCGAGCCAGTCGAGCTGTTGTGGGTGAAGGGTTCCGGCGGTGACCTGGGCACGCTGCAGGAATCCGGGCTGGCCGTGCTCCGGCTGGACCGGATGCGGGCGCTGGTCGACGTCTACCCGGGGGTCGACCGCGAGGACGAGATGGTCGCCGCGTTCGACTACTGCCTGCACGGCAAGGGTGGCGCGGCCCCGAGCATCGACACGGCGATGCACGGCCTGGTCGATGCGCCCCACGTCGATCATCTGCACCCGGACTCGGGCATCGCCCTCGCCACCGCGGCGGACGGTGAGGCGCTGACCAGGGAGATCTACGGCGAGCAGGTGGTGTGGGTGCCGTGGCGTCGGCCCGGCTTCCAGCTCGGCCTGGACATCGCCGCGATCAAGGCCGAGAACCCGCAGGCTGTCGGCTGCATCCTCGGCGGTCACGGCGTGACGGCCTGGGGCGTGACCTCGCAGGAGTGCGAGGCCCACTCGCTGTGGATCATCGACACGGCCGCCGCCTACATCGCCGACAAGAGCAAGCCGGAGCCGTTCGGGCCGCCGCTCGACGGCTACGGCGCCCTGCCCAGCGCGGAGCGGCGGGCTCGGGCCGCGGCTCTGGCCCCGACGCTGCGCTCGATCGCCTCCTCCGACCGGCCGATGGTCGGGCACTTCACCGACGCCGACGTGGTCTTGGAGTTCCTGGCCAGCACCGAGCACCCCCGGTTGGCCGCCCTGGGCACCAGCTGCCCGGACCACTTCCTGCGGACCAAGGTCAAGCCGCTGGTGCTGGACCTAGCGCCGACGGCGTCGGTGCAGGAGTCGGTCAGCCGGCTGCGCGAGCTGCACGAGGCCTACCGAGCCGACTACCAGGGCTATTACGACCGCAACGCCACCGAGGACTCACCGTCCATCCGCGGCGCCGACCCGCTGATCATCCTGATCCCCGGCGTGGGCATGTTCTCCTACGGCGCCAACAAGCAGACCGCCCGCGTCGCCGGCGAGTTCTACGTCAACGCCATCAACGTGATGCGCGGGGCGGAGGGTCTGTCGACGTACGCGCCGATCGACGAGAGCGAGAAGTTCCGGATCGAGTACTGGGCGCTGGAGGAGGCCAAGCTCGCCCGGATGCCCGCTCCGTTGCCGCTGGCCACCCGGATCGCCCTGGTCACCGGGGCCGCCTCCGGGATCGGCCTCGCCATCGCGACGCGGCTGGCCGCCGAGGGCGCGTGCGTGGTCATCGCCGACCTGGACGCCGACAAGGCGGCTGCGGCCGCCGCGGCGATCGGCGGCCCGGACGTGGTCGTCGGGATCGCCGCGGACGTCACCGACGAGGCCGCCGTGCAGACCGCGGTCGACGCCACCGTGCTGGCCTTCGGCGGGCTGGACCTGGTGGTCAACAACGCGGGCCTGTCGCTGTCGAAGTCTCTGCTCGACACCACGGTGGCCGACTGGGACCTGCAGCATGACGTGATGGCCAGGGGCTCGTTCCTGGTCTCCCGGGCCGCAGCGAAGATCTTGATCGAGCAGGGACTGGGCGGCGACATCGTCTACATCTCGTCCAAGAACTCGCTGTTCGCCGGGCCGAACAACATCGCCTACTCCGCGACCAAGGCCGACCAGGCCCACCAGGTGCGGCTGCTGGCCGCCGAGCTGGGGGAGCACGGGGTCAAGGTCAACGGCATCAACCCCGACGGGGTGGTTCGCGGGTCCGGCATCTTCGCCGGTGGCTGGGGGGCCAAGCGGGCCGCGGTCTACGGGGTGCCCGAGGAGGAGCTCGGGGCGTACTACGCATCTCGCACGCTGCTCAAGCGTGAGGTGCTGCCCGAGCACGTGGCCAACGCCGTCTTCGTGCTCTGCTCGGCCGACCTCTCGCACACCACCGGCCTGCACATCCCGGTCGACGCCGGGGTCGCTGCGGCCTTCCTCCGCTGATGACCACCCCTGCCAACCCGACTTGTGCCCCGCGGCGGGGGGGGGGAGACCCCCCCCCCGCGCGGCACCCGCGGCGGGGGGGGGGGGGCGGCGCGACACGGGCCG
>CAXTVE010000002.1:0-4443 GCA_964247485.1 uncultured Propionibacteriaceae bacterium | reverse complement strand
CCCCCCCCCCCCCCCGTGGGGTCCCGGGTGGGGGCGCTCCCCCCCCCCCCCGGGCTCTCAAACGTCGGAGAGGGTGTGGGGCGCCATCGACATCGGGGCCTCCAGCGGCCGGGTTGTCGCGGGGTGGTGGACCGAGGGCGCGATGCGGACCGAGGTGGTGCATCGCTTCCCGAACGGGGCGATCGACATCGGCGGCGGGCACCTGCGCTGGGACCTGACCGGGCTCTACGAGCAGGTGCTGGTGGGCCTGGGCCGGCTGGCCGAGCGGTTCCCCGACGTGGTCAGCCTGGGCATCGACACCTGGGCCGTCGACTACGGCCTGCTGGGTGCGGACGGTCGGCTGCTCGCCGAGCCGGTCGCCTACCGTGACGACCGGACCGCGGCGGTGATCGACGATGTGCACGCCCGGGTCTCCCCGGCGAAGTTGTACGCGGTCAACGGCCTGCAGTTCCTGCCGTTCAACACGCTCTACCAGCTGGCGGCCGAGCAGCGCGGGCCGCTCTGGGCGCGTACGCAGCAGGCGCTGCTGCTGCCCGACCTGCTCGCCTTGTGGCTGACCGGCGAACGGCGTACGGAGATCACCAACGCCTCGACCACCGGCCTGCTCGACGCCCGGACGCGGTCCTGGTCCGAAGAGCTGTTCGCCGCGCTGGACCTGCCCCTCGACCTGTTCCCGCCGCTGGTCGAGCCGGGCGAGGTGACCGGCCGGCTGCGGGCGGAGGTGACCGCGCGGACCGGACTGCCGGAGTCCACCGCCGTGGGCGCGGTGGGGTCGCACGACACCGCGTCGGCGGTGGTCGGCGTGCCGGCCGGTTCGGGGGCGTTCGCCTACGTCTCGTCCGGCACCTGGTCGCTGGTCGGAGTCGAGCTGGACCAGCCGGTGCTCACCGAGGCGAGTCGGGCGGCCAACTTCACCAACGAGGGCGGGGTCGACGGCCGGGTCCGCTACCTGCGCAACGTCGGCGGGCTGTGGCTGCTCTCGGAGTCGTTGCGCACCTGGGGGGACACGGACTCCGGACCGCTGCTCACCGCCGCGGCCGAACTGCCGCCGGGCGGTCCGGTGGTCGACGTCGACGCGCCAGAGTTCCTGCCGCCGGGGGACATGCCGGACCGCATCAGGGCGGCCTGCCGGGCGGCCGGGCAACCCGAGCCGCCGACCCGGGCCGCGGTGGTCCGGTGCATCCTCGACTCGCTCGCGGTCGCCTACGCGGCGACGGTCGAGCAGGCCGAGACCCTGTCCGGCCAGACCGTCGACGTGGTGCACCTGGTGGGCGGCGGCAGCCGGAACGAGCTGCTCGCCCGGCTCACCGCTGAGCTGTCCGGGCGGGTGGTCCTCGCGGGGCCGGTCGAGGCGACGGCCCTGGGCAACCTCGCGGTGCAGGCCCGGGCGGCGGGCGTACTCCCGGAGTCCCTCGATGATCTGCGTACGGACCTGCGCGCCGGCCTCGACCTGGTGCGCTATGCACCGGCGGCTACGGTGGCGGCGGAGGTGGGCTGAATGCGGATCGCACTGTTCATCACCTGCCTGGCGGACGGGCTCTACCCGCAGGTGGGGCAGGCGACCGTGCGCCTGCTCGAGCGGCTCGGCCACGAGGTCGCCTTTCCGGCCGACCAGACCTGCTGCGGCCAGATGCACGTCAATACCGGCTACCAGAAGGACGCGCTGCCGCTGGTCGAGCGGTACGCCGACGTCTTCGCCCCCTACGAGGCGGTGGTCGCGCCATCCGGCTCCTGCGTCGGTTCCGTGCGCCACCAGCACGCCATGCTCGCCGAGCGGTTCGGGACCCCCGCCCTCGTGTCGGCGGTCGAGGGGGTGGCGGCCAAGACGTACGAACTGTCCGAGCTGCTGGTCGACGTGCTCGGGGTGACCGACGTCGGGGCCTACTACCCGCACACGGTGACCTATCACCCGACCTGCCACTCACTGCGGATGCTGCGGGTGGGGGAGAAGCCGAGGCGGCTGCTGGACGCGGTCGACGGGCTCAAGCTGGCCGAGCTGGGCCGGGCGGAGGAGTGCTGCGGCTTCGGCGGTACCTTCGCGATCAAGAACGCCGACACCTCGACCGCGATGCTGACCGACAAGATGCGCCACGTCCTGGACACCGGCGCAGAGGTGTGCACGGCCGGCGACAGCTCCTGCCTGATGCACATCGGCGGCGGGCTGTCCCGGATGCGGGCGGCGACCCGTACGGTGCACCTGGCCCAGATCCTCGCCTCCACCCGCGAGCACCCCGCGGGGGTGACGGCTTGACCAGCTCGGTGGACTTGGGGATGCCCGTGTACGCACCGCGCGGGGTCGGGCACCTGCGGGGGACCGAGTCGTTCCCGGTGGCGGCGCGGGGCGCGCTGCGTGACCCGCAGCTGCGGCGCAACCTCGGGACGGCGACCACGACGATCCGGGCCAAGCGGGCCGCCGTGGTCGGTGAGGTGGCGGACTGGGAGGAGCTGCGCGAGGCGGGCCGGCAGCTCAAGGTGCACACCATGGCGCACCTCGACACGTACCTGGCCCAGCTCGAGGCAGCAGTGACCGCCCGCGGCGGCGTCGTGCACTGGGCCCGCGACGCCAACGAGGCCAACCGGATCGCCGTCGACCTGGTCCGCGCGGCCGGGGCCGACGAGGTGGTCAAGGTGAAGTCGATGGCCACCGCCGAGATCGGGCTCAACGAAGCCCTGGCCGACGCGGGCATCGCCGCCGTGGAGACCGACCTGGCCGAGCTGATCGTGCAGCTGGGCGAGGACAAGCCCTCGCACATCCTGGTTCCGGCGATCCACCGCAACCGCGCCGAGATCCGCGACATCTTCCGCCGGGCGATGGGCGACGTCGACCCCGGCCTGACCGACGAGCCGGCCGTGTTGGCCGGGGCGGCGCGGCGCCACCTGCGGCGGAAGTTCCTGAGCGCCAAGGTGGCCGTCAGCGGGGCCAACTTCGCGGTCGCCGAGACCGGCACGCTCGCCGTGGTCGAGTCGGAGGGTAACGGCCGGATGTGCCTGACCCTGCCGGAGACCCTGATCACGGTGATGGGGATCGAGAAGGTGGTGCCCCGGGTCCGCGACCTCGAGGTGTTCCTGCAGCTGCTGCCGCGGTCGTCGACCGGGGAGCGGATGAACCCGTACACCTCGCTGTGGACCGGGGTCACCCCGGGCGACGGGCCGCAGGACGTCCACCTGATCCTGGTCGACAACGGCCGGACGGCGGTGCTCGCCGACGCCGGTGGCCGCGACGCGCTGAACTGCATCCGCTGCTCGGCCTGCCTGAACGTCTGCCCGGTCTACGAGCGGGCGGGCGGCCATGCGTACGGTTCGGTCTATCCCGGTCCGATCGGCGCCATCCTGTCGCCGCTGCTGACCGGGGTGGAGGACAACGCGTCGCTGCCGTACGCCAGCTCGCTGTGCGGGGCCTGCTACGACGTCTGCCCGGTCAAGATCAACATCCCGGAGATCCTGGTCCACCTGCGGGCGGAGCACGTCGAGGCCCAGGCGGCCGACCGGCGTACGCCGACCGCCGAGGCCGCGCTGCTGGGCACCGTGTCCTGGGTGATGCGCAACCCGCGGCGTTGGGCGATGGCCCTCCGGTCCGGCCGGCTCGGCCGACTCCTCGGGCGTAGCCGGGGCGTGATCGGGGACGTGCCCGCGCCGGTTGTGGGGCAGTGGACCGGGACGCGGGACCTGCCGCGGCCGCCTAAACAGACCTTCCGCGACTGGTGGGCGGAGCGTTGAGCGCCCGCGAGGAGGTGCTGGCCCGGGTGCGGCGGGCCCATGCCGTCGCGCCACCCGAGGAGCGGGCGTACGCGGACCTGGCCCGGGACTACCGGACCACCTCCGACCTGGCTGCCGAGACGCTGGTCGAGCGGCTGGTGGACCGGCTGCTGGACTACAAGGCTCTGGTGCGGCACTGCACCCCGGGCGAGGTGGGCCGTACGGTCGCGACGGCGCTGGCCGAGCGCGGGGCCCGGTCAGTGGTCGTGCCGGCGGGGCTCGAGCCGGACTGGCTGGCGGTGGTGAAGTCCGAGGTGAGGGTCGACGAGGGGCAGCTCACGGTGGCCGAGCTGGATGCCGTGGATGGCGTGGTCACCGGCTGCGCGGTGGCGGTCGCCGAGACCGGCACCCTGGTGCTGGACGGCAGTCCGGGCCAGGGCCGCCGGGTGGTCACGCTGATCCCCGACTACCACCTGTGTGTCGTCCGGGCCGACCAGGTCGTGGCCGACGTGCCGCAACTGGTCGCCGCCGTCGACCTGACCCGCCCGGTGACCATGATCAGCGGCCCGAGTGCGACCAGTGACATCGAGCTGAACCGGGTCGAGGGCGTCCACGGCCCCCGCACGCTCGAGGTGGTCGTCGTCGAGCCGGGGCCCGCCGCGGCCTGACCCCGGGGCGGGATCGCGATCTGCGCCGCCGCTCCCGCCCGCGCCGACCGGCGGACGGGGTCAGCGGGGGTGCAGCCAG
>CAXTVE010000001.1:26474-31324 GCA_964247485.1 uncultured Propionibacteriaceae bacterium | reverse complement strand
GGCGGCGCTGGGGGGTGGCCGCCGACGCCCGAGAATATCCGTGGGTGTGCCCCGGTCGGATGCAGTCCCCGGCGAGGACGTTTGGCAGATAGGTGTTTAGGGCAGCCGCTGGTGGCTGTGCCCGTTGGTCAGGGGTTCGGTGGGTGCCAGGTTTGGCCGTCAAGCAACCGGGTCCAGAGATGTCACGACGGGTGCGCTGTGCACAGTGGCCTTCGCCGAGGCCCCGAAAGTTGAACAAAGCTGCTTCCGGGCCGGCCAGCAGGAACTCGTATGGTCCACGAGACTAGCGGGGGTAACTGGTGGCCGGCCTTGACCTTTGTCGGGCCGGTCACCGCCCCGTTCCCAAACATGCTGCATCGTGTTGGTTCCGGTGGGCGCTGTCCCAAGGCGGTGGGGCGACGACACGTCGCTCCCCGGCGGGCACGGACTTACCGATCCGAAGCGGGAGGTCTCGGATTGCGACACGCTCCTGCATTTGGTGAAGGGCCATCTCCAGGCACGGCGCCCCCGTGCACGGCGGACACGACTGTCCACCACGACGAGAGACGGGAATGACGCCACCTACTCGAATGGACAACCAGATCGCGACCCGCCGCATCTTTGACCTGCTCCGCGCCCGCCGGCCGCAGGAGGCGTTGCCGGATGAGGACGCATCACCCCCGTCGAGCCGCACCGGCCCGGCACCAGACCACGACGACCCGGGCCGGGTAGTGGTGCAGCGAGCCCAGTTCGAAGCCCTTCAGGAGTGATTTGTCTCGGGCGGCCCTCTCGGCGGTCAGCGCACGCCCGTGGTCATCCGGGATGCCGGTACCGTTGGTCGATGGTTGGCGGGGGGCCTGGAATCGTCTTCTTCCGGTCTGGCTGCACCGGCCGGCCGGACCGGACGGTCACCCTGCCGCCCATGACAACCTATGGCGTGGTGCTGGGCCGCACGGGATGTCACGGCGTCCGACGACCCGACACCCATGTCCTGCTGGACCAGAGCACCTGTCTGTTCGGCTGGCCGGGGCTCGAGGTGGACGTCTATCACGCACTGGGGCCGTGGCAACCACACTCGAGCACCCTGATCACCTTTCCGGCTGCGGTGCTGGGGGAGGGGGACGACCCCGCTCCGCTGCCGACCATGGTCCATCCGGCAGCCGACGCCGTGCTAGCCCACTACCGGCTACTCGCCCTGGTCCAGTGTGAGGCGGCCGACCCCGAGCTTGTCATGGACCTGACAGTCGACTTGCTCGACCGGCTGCGCCGCGATGGGAACCGGCCGGGCTCAGGAGCTGCTTTCGTCGGTCCGGGGGCTAGATCGGTGGTTCGCGACGCGCAGGCGGCTCTGCTGGTCAATCCCCGGCGGGACCTGACCGAACTCGCCGTGGCCGTGGGCTCGTCGCGGTCGGAGCTGTGCCGGTTGTTCCGCCGCTACACCGGCCAGGGCGTCGCCGCCTACCGTGCCGCAGTGCGAACGAGCAGGGTGCTCGACGGGCTCGCCGACGGCGTCGGTAACCTCACGGACCTGGCCGTGGCGACTGGGTTCGCCGATCACGCCCACATGGCCCGTACGATCCGGAGCCAGTTCGGCGCCACTCCGTCCACACTCCGCCGGTTGCTCAGCGAAGGCGACCTCCCGCCAGTCCTGGAGCGGGAGCGATGACGCCCAGCTCCGGCGCCTCAGCGGCGGCTGACAAACGCTAGCGGTGGTCAGGAGTGCCAGAGCGGCCGGGTGTACCCGGAATTCCCGTCGGACCACACCGTCAGATCAGCCGACTGGTACTTTGTCCAGTCCCGGGTCCCCAGGGTGCGGAGCACCGACTTGCCCACGCCGCAGACGTAAGTGCCGTAGTCGTAATAGTAGTTGCCGTTCTCGTGCAACCAGCGGACTGCGGCGTGGGCGCATTGCCCGTCGGCCTTTGTGTCCTTGACGTAAACTGTGACGGAGATTCCGTAGTCGATGACGGCGCGGGCGTTCCCGTAGGCTCCGATCGTATCGATCTCGATAAAGCCCACCGTCACTGGACCGCCGGGAGGTGGCGCGGCCGAGGCCAGCGGTGCGGTGGCGGAGAGGCAGGCGGCGGCCACGATCGCTGCAGTGAGCCGTCGGCGGAGAGCGGTGCGGTTTGCAGGTGTCATGTTGTCCAGCCTCACCCTTCGGGGTGCTCGTGCGCTTGAAGATCTGTGCGCGGGGCTTGCCGTATGTCCAGCGTTCAGCCAAGAGTGGTCGAGGCCGGCGGCTCGGTTCTCAACTAATTTGGTGTCGAGAGGGGGGCTGGGGGTCGAGCCCAGCCACCGAAGCCAAGACTGGGCAGCGCGTGACATCAATCGCGACGCGAACTAGCGTCAGCTAGGCGTGCAAGACACTGCCAGAGGGGTTCGCAGCCGTACTCCTGACGCCCGAAGTGGCCTGCGACAAGGCCGAACGATGCATTCCTCAGCCCTGAGTCAGATCTGGTGGGGGCAATTACGGGTCAGGCAGGTAGTGCTCCGTCGGGTGACGACGCCCCTTTGTGAGCGGCCTCGTCCTATCGCGCCCATGGCGTTCGTTCGCAGTGTGATGCCATTTGTGCACGACTCGTGGGCAGTCTGCGGAAGCCTTACCCTTGGCCGCTGCTTGAACGGCACGGACGTCTCCGGAAGAACTCTTGGGGGGCGCTCTCTCAATAACCCTCTCCTGAGCAGCGAGTTTCAGCTACCGTCGCTCGGTGAGTACTCGAACAGATCGTGACCGTGGCTGCTAAGAGGGGCACTGGGTGCCTGGTTCTGGTGGGCGTAGTTGGTCTACTGGCGTTGATCGGACGGTGTGGTAGCGGCGGCGAGGCCGCAACACCTGTGGCGGCTCCCGTCAGTCTCACAGCGTCGGCGTCGTCTGCGCCTCCGCGTCCGTCGCCGTCCGAGGCGACACCTTCTAAGGAAATACTGACCGCGACCGTTCCTCATGTTGTCGGCGATGACCTTGAAAAAGCGAAGCGTGAGCTTAGTGCCGCACATCTCGCCGTGGGGGAGATCCGTCGTCAGCCGTCGAGCAGGAAAGAGGGGACTGTACTCAAGCAAAGAGTTCGGGCGGGCAGCGACGTGGATCTTGGCTCACGGGTGTCCCTTCTGATCGCGTCACCGCTCCCCGAGGTGCCCTCGGTGACCTTCAGCGCGAAGGCCTCGGCGATCCGAATCTTGCGACAGGCGGGATTCAAGGTCAAGTGGGAGGTCCAGACCAGATCAAGCGGCTCGGACAACGTGGTCCTCTCTCAAGTGCCGTCGGAGGGGGCGCGGGCAAGGCCTGGCTCGGTCGTGCGCCTCGTGGTATCGAAGGTCATGGCACCGAAACCGAAACAACCGCCCGCTCGCAACTGCACACCGGGCTACTCACCGTGCCTACCACCAGCGTCGGACTACGATTGTGCTGGCGGTAGCGGCAACGGGCCCCAGTACGCGTACGGGCCCGTGGAAGTCTCGGGTTCCGATCCTTACGACCTCGATCGGGACGGGGATGGGACCGGATGCGAGGACTAGGGCCTGCCTCTACCCAGCCGCGGCCGGCGTAGCGCTGACAAGGTTGCATGCCAGTAGCTCTATCTGGACCGAACAGACGGAGCTCTACTACGCCACAGTAAGTGGGCACGGCGATTTTGTAGACGCTTCTGGGCGCTGAGCCTCTTCAGTATCGCTACGGCAGGCAGTATTCCGGTTGCCATCGCCGCCGGACTCCCTGCCTGGATGGCGGCTGTCCTCGGCGCCGTGACTGCTACTGAGCAGGGCGTTGAGCAGTTGCTACAGGACCAGAAGCGGGCGATGGAAACACACACAGTGGCCGCCAGTCTCACCCGCCTATGTTGCTCGTTGCGGTATAACTTGGGCAGAACGACTAACTCAGACGCAAGGTCTAAATTGTTCGACGGATTCTTCACAGAGCCGGAATCAATACTCGAGGTAGGGAGCAACCGCCTACTCGCAGCCCTCGGATCAAGTCGAAACAATTCGGCTAGTGAGCGCTCCGGTGCAGCATGGACAGAGGTCGCACCAAGGGACGAGTCCGGGGACGAATGCTCGCCAACACGACCGCGAGCGATCCAATCGAAACGACCGTTGCTCCGCCTCCCACGGCACCGAGCCCGAATCTCAGCGGCCCCCAATAGGTTTCCGCGGATTGTGGGTTCGAGTCCTACGGGCCTACTCGATAAGTGCCTAGTCAAGAGGGATTAGCCAAGGACTCAATTCGGATGGGCCAGCGCTTCGTGACACAAATATGACACGGCGTGGAACGGTCCGGCCCATGGCCGACTCCAGCAGGCGCCAAGCGACGCCGAGATGACCCCATCTCCAAGCGGCGTCTGTACCTACTGAACTCGTGGCGGCCGACCCGCAAGCCCGCCAGACGGCTGAACGTATCCGCACGCGACTGCTCAATCAGGTCGACGAGCGGCGCAGCCCCGCACCCGCGACCGTCGGCCAACTGTTGGACAAGTGGCTCAAACGTCGGCTACGGCCGCCGCGTCTACTCAAAACGGGTTACTTTGACGAGCCCAGGACCTGAGCCGTCGGCGACTACGCAGTACCTGTCGGCGCCTGTCGCTCAGGTCGACGGTGCATGGTGGGCAAGCCGATCCGACGCATGCGTCCGGTGCTGAGGGCCCTGTCGGTGGGCCCGGCTCGATTCTGAGACCCCTCGAGTCGTTCTACGCTCAGTTCCGGCGTTGTCGGGCTATAGCCCCGGTCACACCAGGACGAGACTGTCGCCGAGCGGCTGGACCGGTGTTCGGGGTCAGTCACCCAGCGTTCGGCAACCCCGATCAACGTGTAGCCAGCCCCGCAGGAGCGGCGGCACCGGAGCCCGGCGCCGCCGCTCCGCCCCCGCCACCGGCCCTCGT
>CAXTVE010000001.1:8158-26464 GCA_964247485.1 uncultured Propionibacteriaceae bacterium | reverse complement strand
CACCCCCCAACGCGGGGGCCCCCCCCCCCCCGCCGCGGCGCCCCCCCCCCCCGCCCCCCCCCCCCCGCCCCGGCCACGGGCCCTCGTCCTCACCGCGCGACCCGGGGAGCGATCTACCACGCCCGCCGCCACGCCCGTACCACGGCCGTCCCGGACGGTGGTGCCAGGCACGCCACCGACCGCCTGTCCGCCCCGACCAGGAAGAACCCCCACCGACATGAACAACACCCGTCCCACCGTCCTCCTCGTCCACGGCGCGTTCGCCGACGGCTCCTCCTGGCGAGGGGTGGTCGCCGAGCTCCAGGCGGACGGCATCCCCGTCCGAGCGCTGGCCCATCCGTTGCGCGGCCTGTACGCCGACGCCGCCTACGTCGCCCGCTTGGCCGGCGAGGTCGACGGTCCGGTCCTGCTCGTCGGTCACTCCTACGGCGGGATGGTCATCACCGAGGGTGCCGCGATGGCCGCCAACGTGACCGGACTGGTCTACGTCGCCGCGTTCATCCCCGAGCTCGGGGAGAGCCTGACCAGCATCAACGCCCGGTATCCGGCGACCAAGGACGCGCCGGTGCTCGAGAAGAGCTATCCGGGCCCAGGCGGGGGTGCTCCGCAGGTGGAGCTGTCGGTCTCGGCCGAGTCGTTCCGGAGGGCGTTCGCGGCGGACCTGCCGGTCGAGGTGGCCCGGATGGCCGCCGCGACCCAGCGCCCGCCGACGGTCGCCTGCTTCGAGCAGCCGGCCACCCGGACGGCCTGGCGGGAGCTGCCGTCCTGGGCGGTGGTCGCCACCGCCGACCAGATGATCCACCCCGACGCCCAGCACGAGATGGCTCAGCGCGCCGGCGCCGCCACCACCAGCGTCGACGCCTCGCACGCGGTGGCGCTGTCCCGGCCGGAGGCCGTCACGGACGCCATCCGCCGCGCCCTCCGCGTCACCGTGCCCGCCGGCTCGTCCCGGTGAGATGCAGCATGTGGTCGATCTCGAGCCCGCGTTGCGACCAGAACCTGCAGGTCAGCGGCCTCGGCGGTGGAGCTCGGGACGGTGCGACGTGCCCGCGCTGACCCGCCGACCGCGAGGAGCAGCGATGCTCGAGGAGTTGCGGCGGCACCGGGCCAGCAGGCGGCTCCGGCCCGGTGACGGGCGCCCGTTGCAACCGTTCCGCTGGTGGCACCTGCTGACCGAGCGGGCCCTGCTCACCGTCGGTGTGGCCGGTCGGGACGGTCGCGACGTGGTCTACGCGGTCGACGTGCGGTACTACGGCCGGAAGGGGGGCGTCGAAGGCCGGGCGCACCTGTTCCGCGACGGCCGGCACCACGCCCAGTCCACCCTGCCGGCCATCTTCCCGGTCGAGGGCGGGACCATCGAGGTGGTCGGGAGCACATACGGGCTCCGCCGGGCGCACTACGTCGCCGCCGGCGGTGCGGAGCATCCGCTCGTCCCCGATCCGAGGTCGGCCGCGGGGCGCCGGCTCCGTCTCGACCGGGAGCACCCGGTGGCGAGCCGGGTCGTCGGCGGTGTCGCGGTGGTGCTGTTACTCGCCGGCGTCGGCCTCAACCTGATGCAGCTGCTGGAGCCGATCTCTGCGATCCCGCCAGTGGTCGAGCGGTTCGGGCGCTTCGAATCGCCCATCCACCTGCCGCTGTGGCTCAACATCAGTCTCGCGGTCGGAGCCGGTCTGGCCAGCATGGAACGCGGGCTCCGGCTGCGCTACCACTGGCTGCTGGACGGGGCCGGGGCATGAGCCGCCTCGAAGCATCGGACAGCGGACTGCGGGCCCACGCCGCGAGGCCGGTCCCGCCGGGCGTGGAATACCACCGCGTCCTGGCGGGCGAGGAGCGCCGAATCGGCCGCGGGATCCTCGCGATCGTGTCCCTGCTCGGCGGGATGCTGGTCTTCAGCATCGGCCTCGCCGGGATCGCCTCCGTGATCGACGGGTCCCGGGGATCCGATCCGCCACCCGGGTACTCCGGCTACACACCGTTGTCCCACGGCACCGCGATGGCCTCGATCGCCCTGCTCATCCCATGGAGCATGGTCATCCAGCGCCGGCTCTACGGGGTGCGCGGCGCGTCGCTGCACTCGGTGGTCTCCCGCTTTCGCTGGGACCTGTTCGGACGGGCGGTGGTCGCGATCGGTGCGGCCTGGGTCGTCGTCGCCGTCGCCGGCTTCTATCTGCAGCCCCTGCGGGCGACCATCTGGTCGCCCTCCGACGTGATGTGGCTGCTGGCGACCACGTTGCTGCTGACCCCGCTGCAGGCGGCCGGCGAGGAGTACGGCTTCCGCGGGCTGGTCTTCCGGGTCGCCGCGGGCTGGGGCCGCGGACCGCGTACGGCGCTGGCCCTCGGCGTGGTCGTCTCCAGCGTGATCTTCGCGGTGATCCACCTGTCGACCGATCCCTGGCTGAACCTGTGGTATCTCACCTTCGGGGTCGGCACCGCCCTGGTGACCTGGCGTACGGGCGGGGTCGAGATCGCGGTCGTCCTGCACGCCGGCTACAACACGCTCGCGTTCCTCGTCGCCGTCGCCATGCGCAACGACCTCGGTCAGACGTTCGACCGCGCCGCCGGGGCCGCGAACGGCTCCGTCCTCGTCTCGTGCGCCGTCGTCGCCGCGGTCGCCGCCGTGGTCTGGTATCGCACCCGGCACTCCTGCCCGGCCCGCACCCCCTCGTCCGCTGCCGCATCCCGCGGCGCCGGATCACACCGCCACCACCAAGGAGTGTCGACATGACCGTCCACCTGCTGAACCCGCCCGGCACGCGGGAGGACCCGCTCTACCACCACGTCTCGGTGGCCTCCGGGAGCCACTACGTCCACCTGGCCGGGCAGGTGGTCCAGGTCCTCCGCAACGTCCACCTCGGGCTCGAGGCCGCCGGCGCGACGTTCGCCGACGTCGTACGCATCACCTGGTACGCCGCGGACTGGCAGCAGGACAAGATCGGGGCCTTCGCAGCCGGGATGGGCCAGGCGTCGCGGGAGCTCGACATCCCCACCTTCCCGGTGTCGCTGATCGGGGTCAGCATCCTCTCCGCGCCCGGCATCCTGATCGAGGCCGAGGCGACCGCCGTCCTCGCCTGAGGGACGAGGGTGAACGGGTCCTCGCGCTCGCCGTGCCCTTCCTGGGCCGAATGCTCGCCCCTCGGACCGACCAGCTCGCTGCGGTCAGCGCCGCGGGTGGCGCTTGGCGAAATCCCAGGCAAGGGCTGGTACCGCTGCTCGTCGTATCACCAGCAGCCGAGCGCCGGCAGGCTCACCAACCGGCCAGCTTGAGGCCGCGGACGTATCCCTGACGGTTGTTCTCCGCTCCCACGGTCCGCGGGCGGAGCCTCGACCGCCCGATCAAGTAGGCGGCGAGCGTCAGGAGAACGTAGGCCGGGAACCCGATCCGGATGGTGAGCGAGTGCGGGATGAAGGCGATCCACCCGGTCCGGTCGGCGGGCGCGAGCGCCAGACCGAGGACGGACGCCCGGTGGGCGAAGATGGCCAGGCCGGCGAAGGGCACGACCATCGACGGCAGCAGGATCTGGGGCGGGCCGACGGTCAGTCGACCGCGAAGATCGTCAGGGCGAAGAGCCAGGGGTCTGGAGCAGCGACACCACGAGGTCGGTCGTCTCGTTCGCGTCAGCACGCTGCGTCGCCAGGCGGCCAGCTCCGGGAAGACCAGCGCCAGCACGAAGCCGGCCAGCACCAGCCTGTAGACCGCCGCGTTCAGGACGGCGCTAGGCCCGCAGGTTCGCGCGGATGAACTGCACCGGGGTGCTGAACAGGGCGGCGAACCCCTGGCCGGGCCGCGAGGGCGCACCGTACCGTGCGATGAACCCACCACTTCGGACGGAGCTCGATCTCCATGTCCCACGTCTTGTGACTACGTGCCGGAGAGCGGGGCACGAGGGTGCGGATCGGCGATGCCGCGGACGAGCTCCGGGACGGTCGGGGTGGTGGTCACCGGTCGTCCATGCCGCTCGCTCCCCGCGACGAGATGACCGCTCCGACGGCCGTGAGCACCAGGCCGAGGGTGCCGACGACGAGGCCGACGGAGGACAGGATGCCGGCCCCGATGTTCGCGTCGAGGGCCGTGGGGTCGCGGATCAGGATCGCCGCCGCGAGGGCGAGGAACCCGATCGCGGTGAGCACCGGGCCGAGGGTTCGGAGCATGACCCGAGTCAGTCCTGGGGCTCTGGGTCGTACGCCGTGGGGGCGGCCGCCGGCCCGGTTGGCGTCTCGGCGTCGGCCGGAAAGGCGAGCCGACGGCGGCGGACCGCGACGAGGCCGACGATGACCGCGGCGCCGTAGACGACCCATCCCGGCCAGCCCAGGGCTGAGCCGTTCACCGTGTCCAGGCTTGCGCCCGGCGCCAGCAGGGCGGCCATGATCAGCGCCGCCGTCGCGTTGTTCACCCCGTGCGCCAGTGCGGCCGGCCACACGGACCCGAAGCGGACGGTCAGCCAGTACAGGATCCCGCCCATCCCGGTACAGAGGACCACCATGGCTACCAGTCCGAGCCAGCGGGGCGCGTCCGGGTAGTTGTAGCCGAGCAGGATCAGCGGCGCGTGCCACAGACCCCAGACGACGCCACCGACGACGACGGCGGCGGGACGGCCCCACAGAGACTCGAGGCGCGGGCTCAGGGTGCCCCGCCAGCCGAGCGCTTCGCCGAGGGCGAAGACGAGGTTGAGGGCACCCCCGAGCGCCATCACGGTGAGCAGCCGGCCCGTGAACACCAGCCAGGCCTGGGGGAGCGACGCGTCCGCCGGCGCCCCGAGCCCGGTCGCCGTCCGGGCCAGGGTGAGGTCGAGGTCCGCGGTGCCGACCAGGCCGGCGACGAGCTGTGATCCCAGCAGCAGCAGGACCGGCGCCGTCAGTCCCACGACCAGTGCGACGACGAGCCGGCCGGCGCCTCCGCGCACGCGCAGGCCGAGACTGCCGAGCACGGTGGCGCGCTCCGGGGCGTCGGAGGCGGACCCGGGACCGTCGGGGCGCCGGGGGGCCCGGCGCCACGGACGACGCTCGAGCAGGCGCGCCGTGAGCAGGGCGGCGACGGCCGGGGTGAACATGGCCATCCCGGCGCACAGCAGCACCTGACCGGCATCGCTCAGACCGGGTCCGAGCCACAACGGCAGGCAGGCGAGCCAGCACAGCCCGAAAGCGGTCAGGCAGAAGAGGCCGATCCTCCTGAGCTGCACCCTGGGTGCCGGAGCTGCGGTCGCCGGGCGGCCCGGCGCCGGCCGGCCGAGGGCGATGGGGGACGTCCCCATGTTCTTGGTCATGGCCGGGTCAGCGCCGCGGGGCGGGCACGGTGAAGGTGGCCCTGCCGATCGCCATCTTCGGGGTGCGCGACGGCGAGAGCGGCGACCACGGGGTGCAGGCCGCCGATGACGCCGATGATCGAGAACACCTCGCCCCCATGAGGTGGATCGCGCCGGCCAGGGCGACGACGAAGGGCCGGACGAGGGTGGGGACCCCGTCGACGAGGGCCTGGAACCGGACGACGAGGTCGCTGACGAGGAAGTTGTTCATGGGGCAACGGCACCGCGGGGTCGTGGTAGCGCCGTGTCGCCGAGCGTGGTAGCCGGATCAGGTCGGCCCTGGCGGCCCGGCTCGCCGCAGGGGGGTTCCGCCGTCGCCGTCGTCACGCCGGCGCATCGATCGAGCGCTGGATACTGTCTGGCTCGCCGTCGAAGTCGGAGCCACCACCTTCACTAACCTGCTCCGCCGCGTTGAACTCGCCGGCAGGACCTTGCCGGCGCCTCCGACCAGGGGTAGCGCGAGAACTGCTCAGGGCCTTGGTTCTGGCGCGAGCCGGACGACGTCGATCGGACCCGTTCGGCAGGAGCGCGACCGTTACCTCCCGGCCTGGCTGGCCGGGTCTCTCGCGCGCTGGTCGAGCTGCCCGCCCCACCGCTGACGCCGGCCGACGCGACGGTCGGGTCGGCCCCACTCGCCGACCTGGGCCGCTGACGCCGGAGCTCGACCGGTTGCCCAGGCCGACCGTGTCCGACCCGGCCCCTGACGACCCGGGGCAGGGCTGGCCTCCTGACACGTGCGGCCAGCACCCCCGCAGCGGGCCATCGACCGACCGGAGACTCGACCTGTCAGGCCCGCACCCCGACCCGGAGATCCACGATGAACCAGCGCACCGTCGCCATCACCACCACTGACTCCGACACGCCGGACCCTCCCGGGCCTGCTGCACGCCGCCCGGCGACCATGGCGGCCATCTCGGTCGCGGCGACGATCGGCGTGATCGTCTTCATGGACTGGGTCCCGACAGCCCTCAACCGGAACATCCTCGAGTCGGAGCCGCGGCAGCGGCTGATCGGTACGCTGGTCCACGCCACGGCGGGAGCCGCGGCCCTGGCCGCCGCCGTGAGTGGCCGGCGATGGCCGATCGGCGCCGGCGCCGCATGGTTTTCGGTGGTCCTGGGCTCCGCCGTGCTCAACTGGTGGGTCCCGTACCTGGTCGGCGCCTACCCGGGTGAGATCTCGGCCGAGTCCTACCAGGAGGAATACAGCCACAATCTCACCGTGCTGCCGCTGATCGCCGACCACCCGGTGGTCCCGGACGTGCAGCACAGCCTGATCCACCTCAGCGTGCTGCTCAGCGCCGTGGCGATGTGGCGGGCGTTCCGCGTCGCCTCGTTCCACCCGGCTGGGCGTGGAGCGCGACCCTCCAGGGCCGGACGGCGACGGTGAGGAAGCCCTCCGCCACGCTGAGATCGTCGACGGTCGCCAATCAGATCGGCGCCGGCTCGTCCGCGAACGGGCTGGCGGCAACAGCCGGCCGGCGGCCCCCTCCGCTCCGGGACGCCAGCTGCAGCTCGAAGCGGGGTCCTGGAGGAGGCTCGTGACCCCGCCTCGGCGGGGCCGGGTCGAGCCAGCAGCACGATCCGCATCCACGACCGGCTGTCCCCGACCGCCTGCATCCGTCGTCGCCGGCCGGACTGGGTGCGGGCCCCCGCACCTACTGTGATCAGGTGCTGCAACGCCCTGTCATCGTGCTTCTCCATGGCGTTCAGTCCAGCCGCAACACGTGGTGGCGGGTCGAGCAGGACCTGCGGGAGATGGGCTGGGATGTGCGCGCACTCGATCTACTCGGTCACGGCGACCGCAACGTGCTTTCCGAGGGTGAGACAACGGTCGACGACCTGGCGCTGGACGTCGCCGCGCAAGCACCCGGCCCGGTCGACGTCATCGCTGGTCACTCCCTCGGAGGCATCGTCGGACTGACCCTCGCAGGTTTGCAGTCCGGGTACTGCCGTGGTGTCGTCATCGAAGATCCGCCCGGGTTGGCCGGCGCCCTCGACCCCCGGAAGGTGGCGGACAGCGTTCGCGCGTCGGTGCAGGCCGCCCGCGGCAACCCGGCCGAGGTGACCGCGGAGCTGCTCAACAGCAACCCGCTCTGGTCCGCCACCGACGCCCGTCACGCCGTCATCAGTCGACAGAAGCTGAACGATCAGCAGGTCACCCGGCTGCTGGACTCGGCCGACTGGGATCTGCAGCAACTCGTCCGAGAATGTCCGGTCCCCGTCGCTCTGCTTGCCGCCGACTCAGACAGTGCGCTGCTCGACCCGGACCGGTCCGCCCTGATGGACATGTTGCCCAGCGGCCGGACCGCAATCGTGCGGAGTGGACACAGCATTCATCGCGACCGACCAGCACTGTGGCTCCAGCACGTGCTCGACTTTGCCGGCAGGCTCGAGTGCGGGCCCTCGCCGGCGGAGCCGCAGTAGTGGTGTGACGGGCGCACGGTTGCGCGACGGCGTCAGGAGGAGCCAGCCCGGGGCGGCCAGTCAGGGCGTCGAAGGTACCGCGGACAGAGTGCTTCGAAGGGCGGCGAAGAGGTCGTTGAGGGCTTCTCTGGGTCGGCCTCGGCTTGACTGGAGGTGGCGCCGGCAAGGCGTTGCTGCGCGGTGTCGCGGACGACAGCGGCGTAGCACGCAGTCGAGCCCGGCCTAGACGTGCCGAGAAGCGGCCGTGGCACCTGTTCAGCGATGATCGGGTGCCGACAGGCTCGGCGACCAGCCGAGTGCTGTGTTAAACCGTTCGGTGATGCCGATGTCGTCGGTGCGCTGGGCATCACGTCGCTCGCGTGCCCGCGCGGTATACGCCTCGGCGTCCCCCGCCTCGAGCGCGGCGATGGTCTCGGCGACGAACTCCTCGAGAGGCATCGCGCGCGGGTCGGTCAGGTTGATCGGCTGCAGGCCGGTGCGGGTGAACGGCGGTGCCACCTCGATCACCTCGGGCCCGGTGCCACCCAGGCGGTAGCGCAGCGCCAGCGTGTAGGAGTGCATCGCCGCCTTGCTCGCGGAGTAGAGCGACGACGACGCGAGCGGGGCGTAGCCGAGCATCGAGGTGACGTTGACGATGGCGGCATCCGGTGTCGCGCGGAGATGCTCGATGAACGCGGAGATCATCCGGATCGGACCGAGGAGGTTGGTCGCCACGACGCGGGTAAGCGTCTCGTCGTCGACGGGCGCGGCGGGGTCGTCGTCGGGCATGACGCCCGCGTTGTTGACGAGCACGTTGAGCCCCGGATGGCGTTCCAGAACCTGCTGCCCGGCCTCGGCGATGCTGACGGGATCGGAGACGTCGAGCGCGAGCGTCTCGATCCCCGGGCTGGCGTCCGCCACGTCGCGGAGCGCGTCAGCCCGCCGGCCCGCCACGATGACGGTGTTGCCGCGTTCGTGCAGGGTCTCGGCGAGCCTCCGGCCGATACCGGAGCCGCCGCCGGTGATCAGGATCGTGTTGCCGGTGAGCTTCACTGCTCCACCCCTTCTCGGGCGCTCCACTCACGACGGACGAACTGCTCGTACGACGTCGGCTCCCGCTGCAGCAGCCAGGTCAGGACGTTCGGGTTGCCCAGGAAGTCGTGGGCGCTGTAGCGGGAGCTGATCGAGCGGAGCACGGCGAGCTGATGCGTCGAGTCCGCCGGGTCGCGGTCGCCGAGCCACGCCCTCGCGTAGGTGTCGGCGTCGATCTTCCGCACGGCGATGGGCCGACCGAGTACGCCGGCGATGATCGCGCCGAGCTCGTACGCGGTGTAGCGACCGGGGGAGACGAGCTCGTACGTGGCGGCCGCGTGACGGGCGCTGTCGGTGAGCACCATGACCGCGACATCGGTCACGTCGTCGAGGTCGACGAGCGACTGCCGCCGGTCGAGCGACCAGGACAGCTCGAACACGCTGCGGGCGAACGCCGGCCGCAGCTTGAGCGGCAGCATGTAGTTCGCGGGCTGCAGGACCGTGAACTCGAGGTCGGCGGCGAGCAGGTGCTCCTCGACGTCCCGCTTGATCTCGTGCTGGACGAGATCGGTGACGATCGAGTGCAGCACCGAGCTGAAGACGAAGTGCTCGACCCCCTCGGTGCGGGCGGCGTCGATGAGGGCGATCCCCATCTCCCGTTCGCGCGGATGCAGCGTGGGGCCGACGTGATACACCTTCTGCACACCCCGGACCGCTCGGCGCAGCACCTGCGGATCGCTGAGGTCGCCGACGATCACGTCGTGGACGCCCGCCGTGCGCAGGTCGGCGGCAGAGGCCGCCGACTGCACCGCCGCCCGCACCTGGAGGCCGGCGCCGACGAGCTTCGGGACCAGGAGCTTGCCCTGGTTCCCGTTCGCCGCCGTGACCAGGATCATCCGCTGCCCGCGACCCGCTCGCCGGCGATCCAGACGCCGCGGATCGTGCGGGTCGCCGCAATGTCGGCGGTCGGGTCGTCTTCGAGCAACACGAGGTCCGCTCGCAACCCGGGCGCGATGCGGCCGCGGTCGGCGAGCCCGAAATGGGTGGCGGCGACGGAGGTGGCGGCATCCAACGCCTGGGCCGGCGTGAGCCCGGCATCGACCAGCAACGCGAGCTCGTCGTGCAGGCTCTCGCCGAACACCGGTGATACCGGCGCCGCCGGCGTCGCGTTGGCATCGGTGCCCGCGAGGATCGGCATTCCAGCCGCGTGCAGCGCGGCCACGGACGCCCGCGCGGGTTCGTACGCCGGCCCGGGAATGCCCTTCGCCTGCAGGTTCTCGACGAGGCCCCGCATCATCGTGAGCGTCGGCACGATGACCGTGCCGCTCGCCACGAGCTCGGCGGCCTGGACCGCGTCGATCGGGCGGTCGAGCGGTGCGTGGGTGAGGACGTCGACTCCGGCCCGCTGCGCCACCGTGACCGCGTCGGAGCGGGACGCGTGCGCAACCACCTGGAGACCGCGTCCGTGGGAGGCCGCGACCAGCGCGTCCACCGTCGCCTGGTCGAAGCCGGGCAGGTCGATCACGACCTTGATGTAGTCGGCGCCCTGCTCCACGTGCCGGGAGATCCAGGCATCGACGTCAGCGACGCCGCCCACGAGCGCCTCGGCGGCCGCCGGGATGTCCTTCAGCCGCGCCGCGTGCGCACTCGTCGGTGCGGTGGCGGCCATCATCGGGCTGCGGATGTCGGTGACCCCGGGCGTCCCGCGCAGGGCTGCGACGAGCGGGGCGGGCGAGCTCATGTCCATCCCGCTCGTCACCCCGTAGGTGGCCAGCGCACGAAGGGTCTCGGGCCCGTACAGGTGGATGTGGCAGTCGATGAGGCCGGGTACGAGGTACCCGCCGGACTCCGCCTCCGCGCCGTCGGCGGGACCGCTTCCGATCACACCGTCGTCGAAGACGACGTCTTCGGGCCCGCCGAAGGCCCCGTCGCGGTAGACCCGGACGCCGCGCAGGATGCCGCCGGTCATACGGATACGCGCTCCGCGGCGGCCAGGGCGAACTGCAGCTGTGACCGCTGGAACTCCTCGCTCGGCCGGTGGAAGTCGATGCAGTGCCCGCTGCCGCGCTGCAGCTCGGCATCGATCGACGGCGCGGCCGTGAACCCGGCCCGGAACTCGTCGATCTCGTCCTGGCTGGTCACCCACAGGTGGTCGAACTCGCCTTGCCGGTGATGGACCGGCACGGCGACCTGGCCGCAGACCTCGGCCCGATGCGTGATCCAGCCGCCGGTGATGTCGAGCAGCTCGGCCTTGGGGACGAGGCTGTTCGATGGATGGCTCGCCGCCGGCATGGCGTCGTCGTAGGTCGAGTCGGGACCGAACATAAGCTGGTCCTTGAGTGGCACGGGCAGGTCGATCATCGCGATGTCGGGCAGCGCGGCCCACGCCCCCGCGGACTCCGGGGGAACGCGGACCAGACACCCGGAGGTCGCGAGGCCCAGGAGCGGCCAGGGCTGTGGCGTCGCCGCGATCTTCGTGGCCACCGCACCGCCGATCGAGTGCGCGACGAGCACGATCCCCGGAGCTCCGTCGCCGTGCTGCTCCCAGATCGATCCGATGGCCTCGGCGATGACCTCGGCGTTGGCGAAGATGATCGACTCGTCGCCGGTCAGCGGGGTGGATCCGCCATAGTTGGGCCGGTCCAGGGCGATCACCGGGACGCCGAGGGTCGAGGCGAGGTCGAGCAGTGAGTGACCGGGGATGTCGAAGTACTGGGAGGTGTAGGTGCCGCCGTGGAGGGCGATCACGAGCGGCGCGCCGGCTCGGACGTCGAGGCCAGGACCGAGATTGGTACGGCCGGTGAAGGCGCGGCCGGCTGCGGTGGTGTGGGTGAACGGAGTGGACATCGTCGTCCTTTCGGGTTGGATCGGTGGCGGTAGGTCAGGTGGTCAGGGCTTGGCGTACGCGTGCGGCGACGGCCAGGGACCCGTCGTGGTCGCGGTGCCCGGCACGGAGAGCGAGGATGCCCGCACCGCGGTGCTCGGGTAAGAGCTCGTCGCTGCGGGCGATCACGAGGAAGTGGAAGTGCGGGTAGTTCTCCCCGAAGCTCAGAAAGTAGACGGTCGGTGCGCCGGTGGCTTCCTGGATCGCCGCGGTGATGCGTTGGGCCAGGGGACCGAAGCCGGCGAGCTCCCCGGCGGTGGGTCCGGACCACCCTTCCGCATGCCGGCGGAGGCGCACGATGAACCATCCGGGAACGTCGTAGCCCTCGGCCACGTCGCAGGACCAGGTGTCGTCGCGGAAGACGACGGCCGCTCCACCCGCATCCTCGAGGCCGCAGGGCAGGCAGGCGCTCACGCCGAGACGTCCGCGGGGGTGAGGGTGTGGTCGAGGAACGACTCGATCGTGCGTGGGTCGGCGCCGGTCACCTCGCGCACGGTGTCGGTGACGAACTCCGACTCGCCGGCGAGGAACAGCTCGTACATCTCGCGGAAGTGGTCGGCCTCCCATTCGGCCATCCCCCGCCCGACGAGCGACGCGCGCACCTGATCGAGGGTCACGTCGACCACGGTGGCCGGTGTGCCCGTGCGGGCGGACACCAGCTGCGCGAGCTCGGCGTAGCCGACGGGTCGGGGGCCGGTGAGCACGAGGGTCTGCCCGTCCCAGTCGTGGCGGGTCAGGACGCGGGCCGCGACCGCGCCGACGTCACGCGCGTCGATCAGACTGATGCCGGCCCGGCCGATCGGGTTGACCACCGTGCCCGTCGCCCGCAGCGACGACAGCATCAGCTGGCCGACGAGGACCTGCATGAACGAGTTGGGCCGCAGGATGACGAAAGGCTGACCGCTGTCGGCGAGCACTCGCTCGACCTCCCAGTGCGCCCGACAGGCGTACGGCCCGTCGGGACTGATCGCCGAGCTCGTACCGGACAGCTTGACGATCCGGATACCCGTACGCCGGAGGGTCCGGATCGCACCGAGCTGCAGGTCGGCCATGGCGAAGCTGTGCGGGGAGAGGAGAAAGACACTGTCGACCCCGTCGAGGGCCGAGGTGAGGGCGTTCGGGTCGGTCACATCACCGGCGACGACGTCAACCTGGTGGCCGAGCAGAGTTCGCGCCCGTGCGGCGTCACGCACCAGCACGCGCGGACTCTCACCGAGGGCGGTGAGCTCGGACACCACATGAGGCCCGACGTTCCCCGTCGCCCCCAGGACCAGCACCGACATCCGCCACCTCCTTGCTATTCGCTAGGATATATTCTGCATGCTAAGCGGTGTGGCCCTCCGGCACAATGCGGGCCGGTCAGCGGCCCTCGATAGCCCGGATGTGTTCGCGGATCCGATCCTCGTTGGCCGACAGATGCGCCCGCAGGGCCTCCACCATGGCCTCGGCGTCGTCGTCGACCGCAGCGTCCCTCAGCAGGCGGTGCGTCTCGTAACGACGCGAACGCTCGTCGTCGGTGATCTGCGTCGGGTCGAACACGAGGTGGGTGTATCGCTCGGCGGCCATCCAGAGCGTGTGCAGCACGCGGTCGTCCCAGGCATTGGCGGCCGGATGCACGAGGGCCTCGTGGAAGTCGTAGTGCCCCTGCCAGGCGACCTCCGGATCGAGATCTCGGCTCGCCTCCAGAAGTGCGTCGAGGTGGGCGACCTCGGCAGGACTGCGTCGCCCGGCGGAGGAGCCGGCCAGGGGCAGCTCGACCACGTAGCGCAGCCGATAGATCGCTCCGAGGTCACTGGTGCTCAGCGGGGCGACGCTGGCGCTCCGCGCCTGGCGCAGCACGATCAGGCCCTGGGACTCGAGTCGACGAAGCGCCTCCCGGATCGGGATGTGGCTGACGCCCAGCTGGGCCGCCAGGTCGCGGATGGAGAACTGCCCACCGGCCGGCAGGGCGCCGGTCAGCACAGCCCGGCGGATCTCGGAGGTCACCAGGTCGACGGCCGAGCTGTTCGCGCCGGCCACCGAGCGGACCTGGCCTTCCAGCGCCATGCGGGCTCTCCTCGCGTTCGATCACGTCCAAGCCTGTCACCCACGGAGGATGTCTTGCCATGTGCCTGCCGCCGTTCTTAGTATACGATATATCCTCTGCTCACCAAGGTTCCTGATGACGACGACGACGCAACGCTCGGCGGACTCCGCCGACGACCTCGCCTTGTGCGAGGCGATCGAACGCAAGGTCCTCTGGCTGTCCACGGCCATCGTCGACGCTGCCAACGCGCCGGCCCGGAGGGACCCCGACGGCCTCAAGATCGGCGGCCACCAGGCATCCAGCGCCTCGATGGCCACCATCATGACCGCCCTGTGGTTCACCACGCTGAGCAGCGAGGATCGCGTCTCGGTCAAGCCGCACGCCTCCCCGGTGCTGCACGCCATCAACTATCTCCTGGGCGAGCTGACGCCGGACCAGCTCGGCTCGCTGCGGGCGTTCCACGGACTGCAGAGCTATCCGAGCCGCTCGAAGGACCCCGACACGGTCGACTACTCCACGGGCTCGGTCGGCATCGGCGCCACCGCACCGATCTGGGGGGCCATCGCTCGACGGTACGCCGCCGACACGGTGGGCGCGCCACGCAGCATCGGGCGTCAGTACAGCCTGGTCGGCGACGCCGAGCTGGACGAGGGTGCGGTATGGGAGGCGGTCCTCGACCCGACCGTCGCGGACCTCGGTGAGCTGGTCTGGATCGTCGACTTCAACCGGCAGTCGCTCGACCGGGTCGTGCCGAACATCTCGGCGACCCGGCTGCAGGCGATGTTCGCGGCCGCCGGCTGGCAGGTCATCACGCTGAAGTACGGCCGACTCCTCACCGAGCTGTTCGAACGCCCCGGTGGAGCCCATCTGAAGCGGCGCATCGACGAGATGTCGAACCCCGAGTACCAGCGTCTGCTGCGCTGCTCGCCCGCCGACCTCCGCGACCGCCTGCCCGGAGCGGGCGAAGGCGCCGCCACCATCACCGGGCTGCTCGCCGGCCTCGATGACGTCGACCTCACGCGGGTCATCCGCGGGCTCGGCGGTCACGACATCCCGACCCTCGTCGACGCCTTCCAGCGGATCGACGACACCCGCCCGACCGTGATCTTCGCGTACACGATCAAGGGCAACGGGCTGCCCAGCGCCGGCCATCCCCAGAACCATTCCAACCTGCTCAAGCCTGAGCAGCTGGCCCTGGTGGCCCGCCAGCTCGGAGAGCGGACCGACGACCCGTGGCGCGGCTTCGCTCCCGACTCACCCGAAGCCGGCGAGTGCGCGCGAGTGGCCGCGCGGTTGCGTCGCCGCCCCGTGCCGGCCGTGGTGCCGCCCGCGATCCCGCACGACTTCGGTCGCAGGGTGTCGGGCCACAGCTCCACCCAGCAGGCGCTCGGCCGGCTGCTGCTGGACCTCACTCGGCTGGCCCCCGAGGCCGCACGCCGCGTGGTCACCGTCGCGCCGGACGTGGCCTCCAGCACCAATCTCGGCGGCTGGGTCAACAAGGCCGGGGTGTGGTCGCCGAGCGCCAAGCAGGACTGGTTCGCCGACGACGTCGAGACCATCCTGCACTGGGACGAGCGCCCGACGGGTCAGCACATCGAGCTGGGCATCGCCGAGGTCAACCTCGTCAGCCTGCTCGGCGAGCTCGGCGCGACCTGGAGTCGTTGGGGCGAACCCGTCTTCCCGATCGGCACGCTGTACGACCCGTTCATCACCCGGGCCCTCGAGCCCTGGTCGTTCGGGATCTACGGAGGCGGTCAGTCGATCCTGGTCGGCACGCCGTCGGGGGTGACCCTGGCCTCCGAGGGTGGCGCGCACCAGTCGATCATCACGCCGTCGATCGGTATCGAACAGCCGGGCGTGGTCGCGTTCGAGCCGGCGTTCGTGCAGGACTTCGAGTGGTGCATGCTCGACGCGCTGTCGCGTCTCGGCCGGCCGGCCGGCTCGTCGAGCTACCTCTGCCTCAGCTCCCGGGCGATCGACCAGGCCCTCGCCGGCGTGCCCGCCGACCCCGCGGCGCGGGAACGCCGCCGGCGTCAGGTGGTCGCGGGTGGGTACGCCCTGCGCCGGACACCGCGGCCGGACGTCACGCTGGTCGGCATGGGCGCGCTCCTGCCCGAGGTGCTCGCGGCCGCCGATCGCCTCGGCGCGATCGGGATCGCCGCCGACGTCGTGTGTGCCACCAGTGCGGACCGGCTCTACCGCGCCGTACGCGCCCGGAGCGGCGTCGGGTCCGGCGGCGACGCTGCGATCCTCGACCAGGTCCTCCCGGCCGAGCGGGCCACCCCGATGGTCACCGTGCTCGACGGCCACCCCCACAGCCTGGCGTTCCTCGCGGGGGTGCGGGGCGTGCGCAGCATCAACCTCGGCGTGACCGACTTCGGCCAGACCGGCACCCTGCAGGATCTGTACCGGCTGCATGGCATCGGCGCCGACGCGCAGGTCGCGGCCGCCCTCGATCTCGTCGACCGCTCGCCGCGGACCGAGCCGCACCCACCGACGTCGTAGTCCCCGACCCCACACCCCTCGAAGGAGAGAGATGCCCGAGAACCAGGCCAAGCACTGGCCGGTCAACGCCCCGAAGCTGCACCACACCACGTTCACCACGCTGCGGATGGCCGAGATGGTGACCTGGTACGGACTCGTCTGCGGGCTCCGTCCGGTGTTCCAGAGCGACGCGGCATCGTGGCTGACGAACGACGAGGCGAACCACCGCATCGCGCTGCTCTCCCCGCCCGGGCTCAAGCACCCCACCGACAAGGGCCACGAGACCGGCCTGCACCATACGGCGTTCGAGTTCGCGACGTTCGACATGTGGCTCAACAACTACATCCGGCTCCGTGATCAAGGAGTCCTGCCGTGGCTGATGCTCGACCACGGCATCACGATGTCGGTGTACTACCAAGATCCCGACGGGAACGGCGTCGAGATCCAGGTCGACGGCTTCGGCGACTGGGCCGACTCCAGCGAGTGGATCGCGAACGCCCGCGAGTTCGCCGAGAACCCGATCGGCACCTTCTTCGATCCGGAGAAGCTGGTCGCCGCCCGCGAGGCGGGGCTGTCGTTCGCCGAGATCCACGAGCGCACCCGGGCGGGCGAGTACCTGCCGGCGGTCGTCCCCGAGGACATCTTCCTGCCCGAGGTGTGGTAATCGCCACACCAGTCCTTGTCGTCGGCGGCGGCCCGGTCGGCCTGACGACCGCTCTCGAGCTCGCCCACCACGGCGTAGCGAGCGTTGTCGTCGAGCCCCGTGTCGTCGTAGATCATCGGCGCCCGCGGGCCAAGACGACGTCGGCGCGCAGTATGGAGCTGTTCCGGCGTACGGGGGTAGCCGACGAGATCCGCCGCCGGGCGGCCCTGCCGGCTGAGTGGTCGGACGAGATCCGCTTCTGCACGACGGTTTGCGGGACGGAGATCACCCGGCTGACCGGAACGCTCGGGCTGGAGCTGATCGGGTCGCCGTTCACGTCGGAGGCGGCCCAGCAGGTCACGCAGCCGGTCGTCGAGGAAGCCGTGCGCGCGGTGATCGAGCGAGAACCGCTGGTGACCACCCTCTTCGGCTGGCACGCCTCGACCGTCGACCTGGGTGGCGTACGGCCGAGCGTCACGATCACGGACGCGCTCGGAGACTCCGACGTCGTCGACTGCGACTACCTCCTCGGCGCGGACGGATCGCGCAGCGTCGTCCGGGAGGCGTTGGGGGCGCGCTACGTCGGGGCGCCCGGAGGGCGTCCGAACGTGAACATCACGTTCCGCTCGACCCAGCTCGCCGGTCTCGTACCCGCTCGCCCGGCGGTGCACCACTGGGTGCTCAACCCGGCTGCGCCCGGGGTGGTCGGTCCGCTCGATCTGAACGGCACGTGGTGGGCCATCGCCGCCGGCACGGCGTCGATCGCCGACGAGGCGGAAGCCGTCGCTCTGGTCCGCGGCCTGGTCGGTGCCGACGTCGACGTCGAGGTGATCGCGACCGACCCGTGGCAGGCCCGGTTGCTGCTGAGCGAGTCCTACGGAGCCGGGAGGGCCTACCTGGTGGGCGATGCCGCGCACCAGAATCCCCCCTGGGGTGGCCACGGCTACAACACCGGCATCGGCGACGCCGTCAATCTCGCCTGGAAGATCGCTGCCGTGCTGCAGGAGTGGGCTCCTGTGGGGCTGCTCGACAGCTACGAGGCCGAGCGCCGACCCGTCGCCCAGCAGACGATCGACCTCGCGGCGACCAACATGCGTGCCCTGTCCACCGAGCTCGGCAACGCCGCGATCATGGCCCCGGGAACTGAGGGTGAGGCAGCGCGGGCTGCCGCGGCCACGGCCATCCCGGAGCTGAAGCGAGCCGAGTTCTACAGTCTCGGCCTGGTACTCGGATACGGGTACGGACCAGATTCCGCGGCCCAGGCGCCCAGCACCGACGTCTATCTCCCTCAGGTGCAGCCGGGCAACCGTCTTCCCCACGCGCGTTCCGCAGACGGGAATTCGCTGTTCGATCTGCTGGGTCGTGAGTTCACCGTGCTCGGACCCATGGCCGCGGCGCAACCCCTCATCAAAGCCGCAGCGGAACTCGGCGTACCGATCGCCCACACCGATCCGCAGGCCCACGGCTTCGCTCCCGTCGATGCGCAGAACGTCGTACTGGTGCGACCGGACCAGCACATCGCGTGGGTCGGGCA
>CAXTVE010000001.1:1038-8058 GCA_964247485.1 uncultured Propionibacteriaceae bacterium | reverse complement strand
GCCAACATCCGGGGACGGCTGAGCCTCGTCGAGGACTCGGTCGCGGTCGACGTCGAGACGGCGAGCGGCGGCACGTTCAGCGCCGACCCCGCGGCGATCTACGCCCGGTGGGCCGACTTCGCCACCTGGGCCGCCGCGTACGCCGTCACCGATGACCCCGAGGCGACCGAGTTCGACGAGCGTGATTTCGGGGCACCCTCACCGGGGGCCCGCCAGGTATTCGGGATCGGGCTCAACTACGCCGACCACGCCGCCGAAGCCGGCCTGCCGATTCCCGAGCATCCGGTCGTCTTCACCAAGTTCGCCTCCTCCGTGACCGGACCAGTCACGGACGTGCCGCTCCCGGGCGCGACCGTGGACTGGGAGGCCGAGCTGGTCGTGGTGATCGGCCACGGCGGCCGACACATCGCCGCATCCGACGCACGCGCACATATTGCCGGCTACACCGTCGGGCAGGACCTCTCGGAGCGGACCGTCCAGTGGCAGGGTCAGCCGGCGCAGTTCAGCATCGGGAAGTCCTACGAAGGGTTCGCGCCAACCGGACCGGTCGTAGTAACACTCGACGAGTTCGCGGATCCCGACCGGCTGCGGATCTCCTGCACGATCACCGACCGGGACGGTAAAGCGACCGCCGTGCAGGACGGTCACACCGACCAGCTGATCTTCTCTGTCCCGGAGATCATCAGCCGGCTTTCCGAGGTGGTGGAGCTCTTGCCGGGAGACCTCATCTTCACCGGCACCCCGCCGGGGGTCGGCGCGGGGATGAAACCGCCGCGCTTCCTCGTCGACGGCGATGTGCTCGTCACCGAGATCGAAGGGATCGGCAGACTCGTCCAACGCCTGGTCTGGCCACCGGCGCGCTCTACCTGACGGCGACGCTGCCGGCCGGCTGGCGGATCGCGCTGCTGGTCTCACTCGCCGTCCCCGCGCTCGCGTGGTGGAGCAACAGGCGGCTCGCCATCGATGCGCCACCGCCGCCGCGTGTGACGCAGGCCCGCCTGGCCTGAACCAAGTCGGCGCGGTCGACGCGCGCGGCGCTCGCCATGGTGGGCCACGAGCGTGGCCTGCGTCGTCACCAGCCCCCTCCCGCCTCCGATGCCCATGAGCAGCACCGACGCGACCGTGACCTCAGCGGCCCTCCCGGCCGTCAACCCGATCGCGCCCGCACCCATCGAGGCGGCGGCCGACCACAGCAGCCGACGTCGCCCGAGCGCCGAGGCCACGTCGCGGCCAGCATCGCCTACGTCGTGCTTCCGACGCGAACGCGGCGACGTGCCGCCCGCCCAGCGCAGGACTCAGACAGCCGCCGCTCGTCGGCGAGGCGTCGTAGGCTCACGGGCGTGATCCGTTCATGAGCAAGGTCGACGCCCAGCGGGCGATGCGTGAGGCCAAATACGCCCGTAACCGAGCTAGCGGCCCCAGCAGCCGTGACGCAGCCGGGGAGGCCGCAACCTCAGTGGCGCCCCCCGCTCGTCCGCCGAGCGCCAAGCCGGCTCAGGCCGCCCCAGCCGTCCCGGCCGTCGCTGCCGCAGCCGAGGGCGGGCGCTGCGGCCACAAGTCCATGAACGGCCGGGCCTGTACCCGTGAGGCGGGTCACGCGGAGAAGAGTCACCGCTACAGCTGAGCGGCCTGGGACGTCGGCTTCGCGTACCTACGGCTTGGCCGTCACACGGCGCTCAGGCGGCGGCGCCCTGCATCGCGTCGGCCGTGAGCTCGACCGAGCGCAATCGGTCGGCGACGAGCGGGGACTGGTGGGCGACGATGAGCTCGTCTGCGTGGGCCGTGGCGGCGAACTCCGCAAGGTAGGAGCGAACCTCCGCGGGGGTGCCCACCGCCGAGTACCGGGTCATGTCGGCGATCGACCGCCCCTCCGGGGTGGTCAGGAACGCGTCGATCTGCGCGTCGCTGTACTCCGGCGTCGACGGCCCGCGCGAGATCATCCAGCGCACCCGGGAGCGCCGCATCGTCTCGAACTGCTCGGTGGCGTCCGCTCGATCCTCGGCGGCGATGACATTCACCCCGGCGATGACGTGGGGCTCGGTGAGCTGATCGGAGGCTACGAACTCGCGGCGGTACAGCGCGACGGCCTCGTGCAGCGCGTCCGGCGCGAAGTGGGAGGCGAACGCGTAGGGCAGGCCGAGGGCAGCGGCCAGCTGGGCGCCGAACAGCGACGATCCCAGGATGTAGAGCGGCACGTTGGTCCCGGTGCCGGGGATCGCCTCGACACCGGGGATCCGGGACGGTCCCGTCAGGTAGCCCTGCAGCTCGAGGACGTCCTGCGGGAAGTTGTTGGCGGACACGGCGTCGCGTCGCAACGCGCGCATGGTGTTCTGGTCGCTGCCCGGCGCGCGGCCGAGGCCCAGGTCGATGCGGCCCGGGTAGAGCGTCTCCAGCGTGCCGAACTGCTCGGCGATGGTGAGCGGAGAGTGGTTCGGCAGCATGACCCCGCCAGCTCCGAGCCGGATCGTGGAGGTGTGCGCGGCGATGTGCCCGATCAGCACGCTGGTCGCCGACGATGCGATCGCGGCCATGTTGTGGTGCTCGGCGTACCAGACGCGACGGTAGCCGGCTCTCTCGGCCACCTGGGCCAGCGCGACACTCGCGGCGAAGCTCTCGCGAGCCGTCCCGCGGGCGGGAATGGGAGCGAGGTCGAGGATCGAGAGGGGAACAGGCATGGAGGGCCAATCCTGGTGTGCCGCGCGGCGCATCGTCAGCGCTGGTGGATGGGTACGCAGACGTCAACGCCGAGCCGGCGTCGCGGCATTCCGCTGACCGGCTGCCGGCTGAGGGCTCGGCGTGACCTTCCCCGCCGGCTGGGCTCGGCCTCAGGTGTGGTCGGCGACCGGTCAGCCGCCGCCCCCTCGGTGGTGGCCGCCCGGTCGTCGGTCAGGATGGCCACCACCTACGCCGACGGACCCCGGCCCGTCGGACCCTCGGGCCGGTCGCTGATCGGCCGCGACAGGCCCGCAGCGTCGGTCAGAGGTTCGAGCAGTAGCGCACCTTCGACGACGTCTTCACGTACGTCGCGCTCACCCACCGCGAGGCGCTGGTCAGGTACCACTTCTGCCCGGAGTCGGTGTAGCACTGGACCCGGAACTTCTGCCCCTTGGCGTAGGTGCCGGCGGTCGCATCAGCGGTGGTCGGGCCGACCCGCCTCTTGAGAGCGGCGGTCGCCGTCGCCGAGAAGGTGCCGTCGCTCGGGTCGCAGGGCTCGGGGGCCTTTCCGACGTTGCGCACATAGCGGGCGGACACCCAGTTTGCGTCGCCTTCGGCGACCACGAGGTACCACCGCGAGTTCCCGCCGACCACGGGACCGGGCACCTTGCAGTCCAGGGTCACCTTCGACCCGTTGGGGAACGTGTAGTTGGCTGGGGCGTGGGTGCTCGGCCGGGCGTGCCCGATCAGGCCACCCTTCGCCACGACGACGCCCTTGGCGGTCTCAGCGACCGGTGCCGCTGTCGCGGGAGCAAGAGGGAGGGCGAGAGCCGCGACGGCAGCGGTCACGGTCAAGACGGTTCTTGCGGTTCGGCGATCCATGCCGGGTCCTTTCGAGACGGTGTTGCTGCGGTTGAGCAGCGTAGGGCGTCTGAAGGAGCATCCGCAGGATCACCCTGATACCCGGGTCCGGGATCGACCCGGCTCGGGCGGAGCTGGACCCAGTCGGACCGCTACGATCGCGCCGTGACGGGTGCCGCGGTGAGGATCGGGCTGATCGGCTACGGCTTCGGGGGCCGCTACTTCCACGCCCCGTTCATCGCCGGCGTCCCGGGCTGCGCACTGGCCGGCGTGGTAACCCGGTCGCCCGAGCGGCGGGCCGAGGTCGCCCGCGACCACCCCGGCGTCCCCGTCCACGCCTCGGTGGACGAGCTGGTCCAGGCGGGGGTGGACGCCGTCACGGTCTGCACGCCGGCGGCCAGCCACACCGCCCTGACCGAGGACCTGCTCCGGCACGGGGTGCCGGTCGTCTGCGACAAGCCGTTCGCGCTGGATGCCGCAGCCGCCCGCCGCACGGTCGAGCTGGCCGAAGCCGAGGGCGTGTTGCTCAGCCCGTACCAGAACCGGCGCTGGGACTCCGACTTCCGGACCGTCCGCCGCCTGCTGGACGAGGACCGCCTGGGGAAGCTGCGCCGGTTCGAGTCGGCGTTCGAGCGCTGGGCGCCCGAGCCCGAGCCGCCGGGGGCCGGCGGCGGTCTGCTGCGCGACTTCGGCAGTCACCTGGTCGACCAGGCGCTGCACGTCCTCGGCCCCGCCGATCGGGTGTACGCGGAGACGCACGAGGTCGGCCCGGGGTCCGAGGACCACTTCCTGGTGCTGCTGCAGCATCGGGGCGGCAGGCATTCCCAGCTCTCGGGTGCGTGGCGGCAGAGTGCGCCGGGACCGCGCTTCCGGGTGACGGGCAGCGTGGGCACCTTCGTGGTCACCACCCTGATGGACGGCCAGGAGGCGGCCCTGGTGGCCGGCCGTAGTCCGTCGACGGAGGGGGCCGACTGGGGCCGCGAATCGGAGGCTGCCTGGGGCACGCTGCACCTCGGCGACGACCACGAAGCAGTCCCCAGTGAGCAGGGCCGCTGGGACGAGTTCTACGCGCAGTTCGCCGCCGCCGTCCGCGGCGACGGGCCGGTGCCCGTCGATCCCTGGGCCGCGGTCGCGGCGGCGCCGGTCCTCGATGCGGCCCGCCGCAGCGCGGCGGAGGGCACCACCATCGAGATCCCTGCGCCGCCCGGGGACCCCAGGCCCTGAGCGGAGGAGGTCAGGCCCCGAGCAGCCCGCGCAGCGTCCAGGCGTTGCGGACCGCGTGGCCTTGGCCGTCGTTGTTGAAGTAGACGTACACCGAGCGCCCGAGGTGCTGCCAGTCCCGGATGCGATCGGCCCACCACCCGAGGTCGGCGTCGCTGTACGAGCCGCCGTAGAGGTGGTCGTGGTCAGGTCCGTGCAGCCGTACGTACACGAACGGGGCGGTCGCCCGAAGCACGCAGGGCAGCCCCGCCCCGCTCATCACCACGTACGCGGCACGGTGCCGGCCCAGGATCTCGAACACCCGGTCATCCAGCCAGCTTGGATGGCGCAGCTCGACGGCGACCCGCATCCAGGACGGCAGCAGGCCGAGGAAGTAGTCCAGCCGCGCGTCGTCCCGGCTCAGCTGGGGTGGCAGCTGGACCAGCAGCACGCCGCGTCGCTCACCCAGCTCGTGCCAGCAGGACCTGAGTCTCTCGACCCAGATCTCGGGGGCGTACAGACGCTTGGCGTGGGTCAGCCCCCGCGGGGCCTTGACGCTCAGCAGGAACCCGGGTGGCAGCCGAGATCGCCAGCCGGTGAAGGTCTGCTCCTTCGGCCAGCGGTAGAAGCTGGCGTTCAGCTCGGCGGTGCCGAAGGCCCGGACGTAGTGCCCCAGCCGGGCCGCGGCCGGCAGCCCGGGCGGATACAGCACCTCCTCCCAGTGCGGATAGCTCCAACCCGAGGTGCCGACGTACGCCGACCCGCCGGTCACCGCGCCGAGGAGGTCGAAGCGATCTTTGCGACGACCTCGAGCGTGCGGGTGATCTCGTCCTCGGTGTTGTAGTAGTGGGGCGACAGGCGGACGAGCGGGTGCACCCCGCGCTCCACGGTGTCGAGTTGGTTGTCCGCCCGGACGGTGTGCTGACGTTGATCCCCTGCGCGGCCAGGCGCTCCTTGACCTCACCCGCCTCGCGGCCGGCCACCGCGGCGGTCACGATCGCGCACCGATGCGGCCCGAGGTCGTGCGTCGTCACCCCGGGGATCTGGTCCAGACCCTCCCGGAGCAGCCGCCCCAGGTCGAGCGCGCGTTCGGCGATCGCCGGCAGGCCGAGAGCCAGGGCCTGGTCGACAGCCGCCCCGAAGCCCAACACGTTGACGTAACTGTTCTCCCAGGTCGCGAAGCGCTGGGCGCCGCGGTGCCAGTCGAAGCCGCGGTCGTCTCCGTTCCAGGTGGCGGAGGCCACCTCGGCCACGTACGGCTCGAGTCTCTCGATGGCCCGCGGCCCGGCCCACAGGAAGCCGGTCCCGCGGGGTCCGCGCAGGAACTTGCGACCGGTCCCGGTCAACAGGTCGCAACCCAGCTCGGCCACATCGATCGGCAGCTGCCCGACCACCTGGGTCGCGTCGAGCAGGTAGAGGACGTCGGCGGCCCGGGCGACCCGGCCGACCTCCGCCGCCGGGTTGACCAGCCCGCCGCTGGTGGGGATCCAGGTCAGCCCGATCACCCTGGTGCGCTCATCGACCAGGTCAGCGAGCGCCTCCACGTCGATCTGACCGGTAGCGTCGTTCGGGACGACCACCAGCTCGGCGCCCGTCCGCGCGGCCACCTGCCAGTACGCCAGCACGCTGCTGCCGTACTCGTCGATCCCGGTCAGGATCCGGTCTCCCGGGCGCAGCGCCACCGAGTAGAACGCCGCGTTCCAGGCGTGGGTCGAGTTGTCGAACAGCGCGATCTCGTCCTCGGTCCCGCCGACCAGCGCGGCAAGACTGCGTCGCGTGCCGGCGACCCGGTCCGACACGGCCGCCTCCGCCTCGTACCCCCCGATCTCCGCCTCCAGCTGCAGCTGGGCCCGCATCACGTCCAGGGTGGTCGTGGCCATCAGGCCGGCACCGGCGTTGTTCAGGTGGGTGCGGTGCGCGCACCCGGGGGTCTGCTGCCGCAGCTGCTGCACGTCCACGACGCCAGCCTGCCAGCAACCGCCCCTCACGGTCGGGCGAGCAACTGGCCGACGAGGGTCTGGTGCCAGAACCGCTCGGTCCGTGCCGGGGTCCAGCCGCGCTCGCGGGTGGCCACGTCGTAGCCGGGGAAGTTGACCAGGACGGCGTAGACGTCGAGGGCCTTTGGAGCGGTGACGCCGTCGTGCCAGACCGTGGTCGGCCACTGCTCGAACAACCCGCGGCGGCCGACCTCGCCGCGCCGCCTTCCTTCCGTGTAGGCGGACGCCAGGTCGGGTTCGTGGCGCTGGCCCTCGACCAGCACTCGGAGCACGTCGGCGCCGCGCTCGAACAGGCGACGATCGAAGG
>CAXTVE010000001.1:0-1028 GCA_964247485.1 uncultured Propionibacteriaceae bacterium | reverse complement strand
GATCGAAGGCGGTCAACGCCCCGAGCTGGGCCGCCGGGTTGCCCTCGGCGCGGTGGAGCGCGCTGAGCAGCCGACCCGTGTCGGCGTCGGCGTCGAGTGCGTCGACGAGGGAGCGGACCAGACCGGCCTTGTTGCCGTGGACCGCATACACCGTCGCTTCGGACACCCCGGCCGCCGCGGCCACCGACCGCACGCTCGTCCCGGGCCAGCCCGCGTCCAGGAACCGGGCCCGCGCGGCCTGCGCGATGAGCTGCCGGGTGCGGTCGGCCTGCCCCGCCCGCAGCGCCGAGGAGTAGCGGCGCCCGCCCGCCTCGGGCTCGCTGGGATTCGTGGCCACGAACGCATTGTACGCATCGGCTGAGCACCGCTATATTGACTGAGTAACGCTCAATCAATAGGGTTGAGCTCACTCGGGAGAGGACATGGGCCATGACGGCGGACGAGGTGGCACGGACAGTGCTGCGGCAGCTGGAGGCGGCGTGGAACGCCGGCGACGGGCAGGCGTACGGACGGGCGTACGCCGCGGACGCGAACTGGTGAACATCCAGGGTGCGCTGCACTCCGGCTCGGCGGCCATCGCGGCCGGGCACGACCAGATCTTCCGGACGATCTATGCGGGCAGCATCAACCGGATGCGGCTCGTCGACACCCGGCTGGTAACCGACGACGTGATCGTCGCGAACTCCCGGCACACGTTGGACTGCCCGCACGGGCCGCTGGTCGGCGTGCACGAGGCCCTGATGACCTCGGTGATCGTCTGGTCCGCCGGGGAGTGGCGCATAGCCGCCTCGCAGACCACGCTGGTGGCCCCGCAGCGGGTCTCGGCGGGTGCCCGCTGACCGCCGTACGCCTGGTCGGCGTGAACCTGGGGGGCGGCAGTTGCCCGCGGTGATCCCTGCTCAGCGAGGGGTGGGGACGTTCTCGCCCGGCGCCTCGGTGGGCGGCTCGGCCGCCGCGCTCGATTCCGCCTCCGTGGTGGTCGACGGTTCGGCGGGGGGTTCGACCGAGGGCTCCGGGGAGGGTTCATC